>NZ_JAYQWM010000038.1:0-42843 GCF_036662595.1 Escherichia sp. Lx600-2
CGGTGGAGCTGCATGACAAAGTCATCGGGCATTATCTGAACATAAAACACTATCAATAAGTTGGAGTCATTACCCAGTTTCTGAAGGAGCATTAGGTTATTGGGCGTTAACGCCAAATATTGATCTGTGGGGAATGTGGCGTTCACGAGTATTTTTATGGACCGATTCAACAACCGGTATTCGTGATGAAGGGGTTTATAACAGCCAGACGGGAAAATACGATAAACATCGCGCACGTTCTTTTTTAGCCGCCAGTTGGCATGATGATACCAGTCGCTATTCTCTGGGGGCATCGGTACAGAAAGATGTTTCCAATCAGATACAAAGTATTCTCGAGAAAAGCATACCGCTCGACCCGAATTATACGTTGAAAGGGGAGTTGCTCGGCTTTTACGCGCAGCTCGAAGGTTTAAGTCGTAATACCAGTCAGCCCAATGAAACGGCGTTGGTTAGTGGACAATTGACCTGGAATGCGCCGTGGGGAAGCGTATTTGGCAGTGGTGGTTATTTGCGCCATGCAATGAATGGTGCCGTGGTGGATACCGACATTGGCTATCCCTTTTCATTAAGTCTTGATCGTAACCGTGAAGGAATGCAGTCCTGGCAATTGGGCGTCAACTATCGTTTAACGCCGCAATTTACACTGACATTTGCACCGATTGTGACTCGCGGCTATGAATCCAGTAAACGAGATGTGCGGATTGAAGGCGCGGGTATCTTAGGTGGTATGAACTATCGGGTCAGCGAAGGGCCGTTACAAGGGATGAATTTCTTTCTTGCTGCCGATAAAGGGGGGGAAAAGCGCGATGGCAGTGTGCTGGGCGATCGCCTGAATTACTGGGATGTGAAAATGAGTATTCAGTATGACTTTATGCTGAAGTAAGAAATAACGCCGGAGAGAAAAACCTCCGGCGTTTTGGCTGTGAATTACTGCTGCGGAATAGCGGGTACGACCGGAACGTTTAATGCCGGCATTGCAAACATACCAACGAAATCTTCCAGTGGCATTTTCTGCCCATTTAACGTTATCTGACCGTTAGCATATTGCAGGCTGGTGGTGATGGTATTGTCCTGCAAGGTGGTCAGACGGAACATCTGCCCCATTGCTGATGCACCTTCAACTTGCTGTTTCGCCAGTTTTTTCGCTTGATCTTCCTGATAACCTTCCAGCTTCGCTACCTGAGTCATCAACTCAGTTGCCATATCCACCGGAATGGTCAGTTTCGCATCCAGAGATTTAACCGAACGATCTACTTCCTGCGCCAGCGTTTGCGGCGCTTCTTTAGTCGTTGCCGGATCTTTCAGGAACAGCGACAGATTCAGTGCACTTTCACCCTGACTGTTTTTCCAGCTTAGTGGCGCGATAGTAATCACCGGATCGCCTTTCAACATCAGCGGCAGGGCGCTAAAGAAGGCTTCCGTCACTTTCTCCTGATAAAGTTCGGGATTGTTGGCAATTTCTGGCTGTGCCAGCAGCGCCTGAGTTTGCGCGTTATATTGCTGGCTAAACTGATGCCAGGCTTCGCCATCAATTTGGCCGACTTTTAAAGTCAGCTTGCCGCTGCCCAGATCCTGATTCTGTACCTTCAGGCTGTTTAGCGAGTAATCCAGTTGGCTATTGATCGTTTTACCGTCATTGACCAGATCCGATTTACCGCTGATCTCCATGCCTTCCAGCAGTGCCAGTTCTTTGCCTTCCACTGAAATGGTCATTTTTTCCAGTGACAGTTTTTGGTTTCCTACGCGCTCACCAAAACTTGCCAGCGTGCTGGAACCGTCAGTTTTCAGATTATTAAAGGTCAACTGCACTTTCTGGTTGTATTCGTTAACTGCGTCTATCCGACCACTTTGCGCCTCCCCGGAAAGGGAGATAGCTTTGCCGTCTCTGTCCGCATTTAACTGGAACTCGCCGCCGCTAAAGGCGACTTTTTCATCCTTTTGCTCGTAATTCAGCGGATTGAGCGAAATATCGGAACTGGAATCACCGCTGTAACCAATGCGGGAGTTAATCTCAAAAGGCGTTTCACCTTTTGCCATATCAAACAGTGGTTTGCTTACTTCGTTATTGACCAGCGTGGTTTGAATTGATGCCATCGATGGGATCAGGTTCAGTTTTTTAAGCTGGGCAAGGGGGAAGGGACCATGATCAACCGATTCGTTGAAGATGACGCTCTGACCGCTTTTAATCCACGGATTTTCTTTCCCGGCAATGGGTTTCACCAACAGTTGCAGCTGACTGCTGAATACGCCGCGATGATAGTTTTGATAACTCACTTCCAGGTTGGATTCAGGAGCGGTCAGTTTGAGTTGCGCGTTCGCCTGCGCGACCATGTCTTCGAGATGGGTTTCAATCTTCTTGCCTGTATACCATGCGCCGCCTGTCCAGACTACGCCTAGCGCAACAATGACGCCTACCGCTACCAGCGATTTATTCATAATGATTATCCATAAAATGAAATCAGGCGGACTGGCCGCCTGAAGGTGTTATAAGCCTTTAATAAGCTTAGCAAGAGATGTTAATTTTTTCAGTAAGCTCTTACAGCTTGTTGTAAACACGCGCTAAACGGCCGTGGCCTTTAACAGTCACCGGTGATTCGTTGGCGGCAATAAACGCTGATTCACCCGGTTTAAGCTGTAACTGCTGAGAACCTTTACACAGCGTTGCATCGCCTTCGACACAGAACAAAATGGCGGCACTCTGCTGGCTAATGGTGGTTTCTTTATCACTAAGGTCATGCAGCGAGAAGGCAAAATCATCAACAGGAATCGGGAAGTCCAGTTCTGCACCTTGTTTCACCGGCTGGGTCAACAACTGGTTAGCCGGTTTGGCTTCGAACTTCACATTGGCAACCAGTTCCGGAATATCAATGTATTTAGGCGTCAGACCCGCACGCAGCACGTTATCGGAGTTTGCCATCACTTCCAGCGCCACGCCTTGCAGGTAAGCGTGCGGTGTTTCAGCGAACAGGAACATCGCTTCGCCAGGATTCAATTTCACCACATTCAGCAACAGCGGAGAGAACAGGCCGCTGTCATCCGGGTAAAATTCAGAAATTAAACGAATCGTTTGCCACGGTTCACCCTGCTGACTGTCGAGCGCCGATTTTAAAATCGCCAGCGCGCGGGATTTTTCTTCACCCTGCATATTCAACAGGCTGGCGAACAGTTCGCTTAAACGTTCGGCATGTGGCTGTTGTAAAAAGTGAGCAATTGCCGGATGTGCACCTGCGACTGGCTGGAGTAGGGAGACAATCTCGGAAAATTCACGAAACGCGTTCATCGCAAGGAAAGGCGTCAGCGCAAAAACCAGCTCCGGCTTGTGGTTAGGATCTTTATAGTTACGCTCGGCGGCATCCATCGGGATACCTGCGGCATTTTCTTTGGCAAAACCGATTTCAGAATTGTGTTTGTTTGGATGAACCTGAATGGAGAGTGGCTGTGCTGCGCATAATACTTTGAACAGGAAAGGCAGTTCGCCAAAGCGTTTGGCAACGGCCTCTCCGAGCAGAGTCGATTTATCACTCTCAATCACATCACGCAGTGAAACGATATCTCCGGCGGCATTCTGCACTCGTGAACTGCTTTTCGGATGTGCGCCCATCCACAGCTCGGCCATCGGCTGGCTGGACGGATTATCCATACCATAAAGTTCAGTCAACGCCGTTTTGCTGCCCCAGGCATAGTTTTGCACTGAGTTAATGAGTTTTTGCATGATCAATCCCTGTTTTAATGTGGAAATTAATCCCGCTATTAAAGCAAGAATCCTACGGGAAGTAACCTGGAGCCGCAAAAAGTCGTACTAGTCTCAGTTTTTGTTAAAAAAGTGTGTAGGATATTGTTACTCGCTTTTAACAGGGCAACGGAACACCCGCCCAGAGCATAACCAAACCAGGCAGTAAGTGAGAGAACAATGTCAAACAAACCCTTTCATTATCAGGCTCCTTTTCCACTCAAAAAAGATGATACTGAGTATTACCTGCTAACCAGCGAACACGTTAGCGTATCTGAATTTGAAGGGCAGGAGATTTTGAAAGTCGCACCCGAAGCGTTAACTCTGTTGGCGCGTCAGGCGTTTCATGATGCGTCGTTTATGCTGCGTCCGGCTCACCAACAACAGGTGGCCGACATTCTGCGTGACCCGGAGGCCAGCGAAAATGATAAATATGTGGCGCTGCAATTCCTGCGTAACTCCGACATCGCGGCGAAAGGCGTTCTGCCAACCTGTCAGGATACCGGCACCGCGATTATTGTTGGTAAAAAAGGGCAGCGTGTATGGACCGGTGGTGGTGATGAAGCGGCGCTGGCGCGCGGTGTCTATAACACTTATATCGAAGATAATCTGCGCTACTCGCAAAACGCGCCGCTGGATATGTATAAAGAAGTGAATACCGGCACCAATCTGCCAGCGCAGATCGATCTTTATGCCGTTGATGGCGACGAATACAAATTCCTCTGTATCGCCAAAGGTGGTGGTTCGGCAAACAAGACGTATCTCTATCAGGAAACCAAAGCGTTACTGACGCCGGGGAAACTGAAAAATTACCTGGTTGAGAAGATGCGCACGCTGGGTACGGCGGCCTGTCCTCCGTATCATATTGCGTTCGTTATTGGTGGAACTTCTGCAGAAACGAACCTTAAAACGGTGAAACTGGCTTCCGCGAAATACTATGATGAACTGCCAACGGAAGGGAATGAGCACGGTCAGGCGTTCCGCGATGTGGAACTGGAAAAAGAATTGCTGATCGAAGCGCAAAATCTTGGTCTGGGTGCGCAGTTTGGTGGTAAATACTTCGCTCACGACATCCGCGTGATTCGCCTGCCACGTCACGGCGCATCCTGCCCGGTCGGTATGGGCGTCTCCTGCTCTGCTGACCGTAATATCAAAGCGAAGATCAACCGTCAGGGGATCTGGATCGAAAAACTGGAACATAATCCAGGCAAATATATCCCGGAAGAGCTGCGCAAAGCGGGAGAAGGCGAAGCGGTGCGCGTTGACCTTAACCGTCCGATGAAAGAGATCCTCGCACAGTTGTCGCAGTATCCCGTTTCTACACGCTTATCGCTTAACGGCACGATTATCGTCGGTCGTGATATTGCTCACGCCAAACTGAAAGAGCGGATGGATAACGGTGAAGGGCTGCCGCAGTACATTAAAGATCATCCGATTTACTACGCGGGTCCGGCCAAAACGCCGGAAGGTTATGCCTCCGGTTCTCTTGGCCCAACGACCGCCGGACGGATGGATTCTTATGTCGATCAACTGCAAGCGCAGGGCGGAAGTATGATCATGCTGGCGAAAGGCAACCGCAGCCAGCAGGTGACGGATGCCTGTAAAAAACACGGCGGCTTCTACCTTGGCAGTATCGGTGGTCCGGCCGCTGTATTGGCGCAGGGAAGTATTAAGAGCCTGGAATGTGTTGAATATCCGGAACTGGGAATGGAAGCCATCTGGAAAATTGAAGTGGAAGATTTCCCGGCGTTTATCCTTGTGGATGATAAAGGAAATGACTTCTTCCAGCAGATACAACTCACACAATGCACCCGCTGTGTGAAATAAACAGAGCCGCCCTTCGGGGCGTTTTTTTTATATGGCACGAAAGACCAAACATTTGTTATCAAATGGTAAATAATGAGTGAGCTAAAAGTTGCTTAACGAAAGCAAAGCAGAAAGAAAAAATTAATCAGGTGAGGAGCAGGCCATGAATACAGTTCGCAGCGAAAAAGATTCGATGGGGGCGATTGATGTCCCGGGAGATAAGCTGTGGGGCGCACAAACTCAACGCTCGCTGGAGCATTTCCGCATTTCGACGGAGAAAATGCCCACCTCACTGATTCATGCGCTGGCGCTAACCAAGCGCGCAGCGGCAAAAGTTAATGAAGATTTAGGCTTGTTGTCCGAAGAGAAAGCGAGCGCCATTCGTCAGGCTGCGGATGAAGTGCTGGCGGGGCAGCATGATGATGAATTCCCGCTGGCAATCTGGCAGACCGGTTCTGGCACACAAAGTAACATGAACATGAACGAAGTGCTGGCCAATCGGGCGAGTGAACTGCTCGGCGGCGTGCGCGGGATGGAACGTAAAGTTCACCCTAACGACGACGTGAACAAAAGCCAAAGTTCCAACGATGTCTTTCCGACGGCGATGCACGTTGCTGCGCTGCTGGCGCTGCGCAAGCAACTCATTCCGCAGCTTAAAACCCTGACACAGACGCTGAGTGAAAAATCGCGTGCATTTGCCGATATCGTAAAAATCGGTCGAACCCACTTGCAGGACGCCACCCCGCTAACACTGGGGCAGGAGATTTCCGGCTGGGTAGCGATGCTCGAGCATAATCTTAAACATATCGAATACAGCCTGCCTCACGTAGCGGAACTGGCTCTTGGCGGTACAGCGGTGGGTACTGGACTAAATACCCATCCGGAGTATGCGCGTCGCGTAGCAGATGAACTGGCAGTCATTACCTGTGCACCGTTTGTTACCGCGCCGAACAAATTTGAAGCGCTGGCGACCTGTGATGCCCTGGTTCAGGCGCACGGCGCGTTGAAAGGGTTGGCTGCGTCACTGATGAAAATCGCCAATGATGTCCGCTGGCTGGCCTCTGGCCCGCGCTGCGGAATTGGTGAAATCTCAATCCCGGAAAATGAGCCGGGCAGCTCAATCATGCCGGGGAAAGTGAACCCAACACAGTGTGAGGCATTAACCATGCTCTGCTGTCAGGTGATGGGGAACGACGTGGCGATCAACATGGGGGGCGCTTCCGGTAACTTTGAACTGAACGTCTTCCGTCCAATGGTGATCCACAATTTCCTGCAATCGGTGCGCTTGCTGGCAGATGGCATGGAAAGTTTTAACAAACACTGCGCAGTGGGTATTGAACCGAATCGTGAGCGAATCAATCAATTACTCAATGAATCGCTGATGCTGGTGACTGCGCTTAACACCCACATTGGTTATGACAAAGCCGCCGAGATCGCCAAAAAAGCGCATAAAGAAGGGCTGACCTTAAAAGCGGCGGCCCTTGCGCTGGGGTATCTTAGCGAAGCCGAGTTTGACCGCTGGGTACGGCCAGAACAGATGGTCGGCAGTATGAAAGCCGGGCGTTAATCTGCAACATACAGGTGCAGCCGTGGAATGATCAAACGAAGCGGCTGCGCCTGTGGTTTATAACGGTGCTGCACATTGTCGGCATCGTAATTTAACAACTCACCAACGTCCGGCACGCCCGCGCCATTATCCCGATTAATCAGTGCAATCAGCGGTGTAGGGCAGGCGTGTTGGACTTGTTTTTGATCTCCTTTGTACCAGACGCGGGCAATCGGCTGCACCTTCACCGGACGTTTGATTTTTAACTTCGCGTTCTGTGGCAGGGCAGCGATATCCTGATACTCTCGCTCCAGTTTTCTTTGCCACTCCTCGCGCGTCCACGGTGCGACACTGCGTGGTGATTTCAGGCTTTTTTCCAGCTGTGCCAGGACTTCATCACGATGCAAATTTTTAATGATATGTTTATTAGCCCAGCCAAAACGTAAAGTGGCGGGGTCGTGCAGAACGGTGAGCGTGCGGTAAGCATTAAGGGTGATCAGCCCCGGCAAATGACGATGCACCCATTCAAAACGTGCCGCGGTGGGGAGTTCTGATTCAACCGTGACGATATGCTCGAACGTGGTCTTGAGTTTATTGATGTGCTGAATATGACTGACCAACGCTGCTTGCGAAAGGTTATCGACCTGGTAACACAACACGCCAGGCAGACGGACAGCGGCTTTGCTGCTGCGATTTTCGGACTGTTGTTGAATAAATAAATGACGGAAATGACGCAACGCCAGCGACTGCGCGTCGTTGCCGAGATGTTGTTTCACCTCAATACGATTAAGCGGATTATGCTCATCCTCTTTTTTTACCTCCGGCAAAGAGAACACGCGGGCAACCAATAGCTTGTGTTGCTCAAGATGAGCGGCAAATGCAGCCAGCTCTTGTTCCATCTGGCGAAAAGTAGTGTTGAGTCGGTCTACGAGATCGTAACGCGCCATAATATTAACCACTTTAGTTACAACATCCTTCTTTTATAGCACAGTGGTGGTGACTTGACCACCGTGCGCGTAGTGTCAAGCAGAGGTAAATTGCGGGATGTTATGCCATAACGGCCAGCTAAACGAGAAGCGGGCACCACCCAGTTCGCTGGTGTCACAATTAACCGTACCGCCCATTGCCAGTGCTATAGAGTGGACAATTGCCAGCCCCAGCCCGCAGCCGCCGGTTGAGCGATCCCGGCTGGGATCGAGGCGAACAAAAGGTTCAAAGATATGTTCGCGGTTTTCTGGGGCAATCCCTGGGCCATCATCCTCAACAATTAATGTCGCTCTATTCCCCGACAGTAGCAGGCTGGTTTCAACCGTTGAATGGCAGTAGCGCAGGGCGTTATTGAGCAAATTATCCAGCACGCGCTCCATTAAGCGCATATCCAACGCCGCATAATGGCCTTGCATGAGCGTTTTTATCCGTACCGTTTTATCGGGCGTTACTGCCTGAATATCTGCCAGATGCGTTGATAGCCACAACGGCAGGTCTGGTTCGCTAAGATGAAGCTCGTTTTGTGGGCGATCGAGTCGGGCATAAGTCAGCAGCTCTTCAATTAAAGCTTCAAGTTGACTGATATCACGATTCAACGCCTGGGATTCGGCGGCGCTCAGGTTATCGCTCATCTCCAGTCGATAACGCAGGCGCACTAACGGTGTTCGCAGTTCGTGAGCGATACCGTCAATAAGCTGTTTTTTGCTGGCAATCAAGGCGTTGATATTGTCCGCCATCTGGTTAAATGCGATACCAAGTCGTTCAAAGCTCGAACCCTCATCAAAGTGGATACGTTCATTGAGATGCCCATCGCCAAATCGTTGCGCCGCTGCTTCCAGTTTTAACATATCCTGCCAGTGCGGACGCATCCAGATAAACACCGGAAAGGCGAGGGAAATAGCAATAAAAGCGATCAGGGCGATATCCAGCAATCGCATCTGATGGAGATAATAAAGATAAGGAACAGGACCAACTGCCAGCACGTAGTGGCTGCGCGGGATACGCTGCAAAAACGTGTACTGATCGTCCAGGGCGACAATTTCGCCGCCACGCAGTCGGTGCATGGAAATATCATCAAGATGGTATTTACTCAGTGGCTCGACACGCAGATCGAAAGAGAGATTTAAATCCATCTCTTTCAGCGTCTTACCCCAGTCGTGTGGGGGGATCTCACGCAATTCGCTGCGCATCAGATACAGCGAACTGTTCATCAAATCATCCAGCGACTGTTTGCCCGCGCGTTCGGCGGTAAATTTGTACACCAGCCCAACCAGCAGAGACATCACAAGGAAGCAGACAAACAATAACAGGTAAAACTGGATAAACAGTTTTTTCATCGCTTATTCCCATGCATGAGGCGCAAAAAGATAGCCTTTGTTACGCACAGTTTTAATGCGATAAGGTTCTGCGGCGTTATCGAGCAGTTTTTTTCTTAACCGCGAAATAGCCACGTCCACGCTACGATCCAGTCCGTCATAACTGACGCCGCGTAAATTTTTCAGCAATGCATCGCGGTCCATGATTTGCCCGGCATGGGTAGCTAATTCCCACAATAATTCGAAATCAGCTGTCGAGAGCGAGATTTCAGTGTTAGCCAGGGTGACTACGCGGTTGATGGGATCGATGGTCAACGTGCCGAAATGCAGGGCTTTGTAGGGAGTCAGAGACGTTTCCTGAAGACCTTTGGTCAGTGTGGCTTGCTCATTCTGACGCAAATGCAAACGTAAACGCGCTAACAAAACAGCAGGGGGCGTCGTTTTGAGAATATAGTCGCAGGCACCCATTTCCAGTGCCAGGATGTGGTTCATATCGCTATCGAGAGAGGTTAGAAGAACAATCGGTCCGGACCACTTTGCGCGTAAATCACGACAAATGGTCATGCCGTCCTTGCCTGGTAGCATGATGTCGAGTAACACCAAATCCGGATTTTCTCGCAAAATGGTTTCTTCGGCCTGGTCGCCGCGCGGCTCTACGGTAACCTGCATATCATGTTTTGCCAGGTACGCGGCAATCAGTGAACCGACTTCCGCATCATCTTCCACAAATACGATAGTGTTCATAACATTCACGGTAGATATAAAAACGTCACAATACACCGCGCTGTTTTTACTTACTATCAATCGTTTCTAAACAAGTTTTCATCAGGTATTCTACTGATGACTTGTTATGGAAGTGTTAAGGTAAAAAGATGGGGCTGGTAATCAAAGCCGCGCTCGGTGCGCTGGTAGTGCTGTTGATTGGTGTTTTAGCAAAAACGAAAAATTATTATATCGCCGGGCTGATTCCACTTTTCCCGACCTTTGCGCTCATCGCGCATTATATTGTTGCCAGCGAACGTGGCATCGAAGCCTTGCGTGCAACCATCATTTTTAGCATGTGGTCGATTATTCCCTATTTTGTTTACCTGGTGTCACTGTGGTATTTCACCGGAATGATGCGCTTACCCGCTGCTTTTGTTGGTTCTGTTGCGTGTTGGGGGATAAGCGCATGGGTGTTGATTATATGCTGGATAAAGCTGCATTAACGCAGATGACGACCGCCATCAAGTGGGAAACTGCGTCCGGTGACAAAGCAACTGGTAAGTAAGTAATCGACCAGGTCGATCACTTCTTTCTCGCCAGGCGCGGTTTTCATCAGTGATTTATTCAGCGCCTGTTGTCGATATTCGGCATCATCATGTTCATTAAACAGGATCAGCGATGGCGCAATAGAATTCACTTTCACTTCCGGTGCCAGCTTGCGGGCAAACGAGCGGGTCATATTATCCAGTGCCGCTTTGCTTGCAGCATACGCAATATGCTTGTCGCTACCGCGCTCCACCACATAATCGGTAAAGTGAATGATATCGCTGGCGGCGTGTCCGTGCCCACGCAGTAATCTTTCCAGCGCATGGTTGAGCAGGTATGGGGTATTAACGTGGATCTGCATCATGCAAGCCAGTACGTCGGCCAGTGGCGCACCCGGTTTTTCCGCCATCCACGCACTGGCGTTATGCAAAATAGCACGCAGACCATGGGTGCTTTTTAGTACTTCATCGGCAAACGCCATCACACCGTCGTTGGTCGAAAAATCAGCCTGAATACACTGCGCACCTGCATTAATCAGTCCATCAATGGCTGGATAGTGTGTCCGATAGCTGACAATCACCGGTTGCTTTTGATTAATGAAATGCCATGCAAGGGCGAGGCCGATGCGACGACCTCCGCCAGTAATTAATATTGGCAAGGGCTGGGTTTTACCCATCGTTATCTCCTTTACTATCCAACGATGGGATGAACGTTATCCCACCAGCATCCAGGTCGCCGGAACTGAGGCAATTAACAGCATGCCAATCAGCACCATTTCCTGACGGTTCAGTACATTATCATGTGTATGCGTTTTGCGCGCATACAGGAAAACCAGCAGCCCCGGTGCATACAGAACAACGGATAACAGCAAGTGCATTGGACCAGAGGCGTACAATAACCATAAGCCATAAATGCAGGCACCGACACCTACCGCTTTATGCAGTGGACGGGTTGCGATTTTCAGCAAGAACGCGCCGACCAGGAAATAGGGCACCAGAATCATTTCTGAGGCGATGGTCAGCAACGTGTTGTAATCGGAACCGGTCAGCCAGATGAGTACCAGACAAATTTGCACGCAGATGTTGGTCAACCACAGTGAGGCGGATGGCGCAGCTTGTGCGTTCTGGCGCGCAAAAATGCGTGGGAATGCTTTATGAGTGGCAGCCAGGAACGGAACTTCTGCCGCCATGATGGTCCAGCTTAAGTACGCGCCGCAAACGGAAACGATCAAACCGGCAGCGATGATGATTTCGCCCCATGGTCCCATCATTTCCACCATCAGACCGGCCATTGATGGGTTACGAATTTCAGCCAGTTCAGGACGTGCCACCACACCCAGCGAAAGCAGCGTTACCAGCAAGTAAACGCCCAGAGCGGAGAGAACCGCCAGCAGTGTCGCTTTGCCAACATCACGTTTATTACGCGCACGCGCAGAAACAACCACGGCACCTTCCACACCAATGAAAACCCACAGGGTGATCAGCATGGTGTTTTTCACCTGTTCCCAAACAGGTACGCCAAGTGCAAGTCCGGTGAAGTCGAGCTTGAAGGTATCCAGTTTGAACATCATCATCGCCAGCACAACAAACAGACCCAGCGGCAACAATTTTGCCAGTGTCGCCACCAGGTTAATGCTGGCAGCGGTTTGCACCCCGCGCAGGATCAAAAAGTGAACAATCCACAATAAAGCCGATGCACCGACTATCGATTGCCAGGTATTACCATCGCCAAACAGGCGCAATTCCGGCGTGTCCGTAAAAAAGCTTAACGCGGAAAAAACGATCACCAGATAGGAGACGTTGGCGATGACTGCGCACAGCCAGTATCCCCATGCGGAACAAAAGCCGATTAGCTCGCCAAACCCTTCGCGGGCGTAGGTAAAGATACCGCCGTCAAGTTCGGGACGAATGCGCGTGAGGATCAGCATGGCAAAGGCCAGCAATAAAATGCCAGCGCCAGTAATACCCCAGCCGATGAGCAGTGCTGCCGGGCTGGCAACTGCCGCCATATTTTGCGGCAGACTGAAAACACCCGCGCCCAGCATTGAGCTTAATACCAGCGCGGTGAGTGCGCTCAGTCCCAGTTTCTTTTCCATCGATATCCAGTGATTAAAACGTGATAAGAAGAATAAATATTAGGGCAAAACGCATAAAAATGGAGTTTGCCACTGAAGCGCGGGATTTTACGAAGAGATGTGTCTGCATGCAATGGTCGCGGGGAAATTTGTGACTAAAAATGCGAAAGGCGGCATCAAGCCGCCTTATAGGAGTAACTGAATAGTTATTTATACAGATCTGCGCTGACGGTCAGGTTATTACCACGTTCCTGCCACTGGCGGGTGATGTGGTAATACTTAGCACCTTTCTTCGCGGCACGTTTCGCAACCTGATAGGAGACTTCGGTCATGTTGCCGTAGTTGCCAGAGAATTTGATGCTGTCGAACGGGACCATCATCGCTGCGGTCGCTTTGTTCAGTTCTTCGACTTTAGTGCCATCCGGGAGCGTGACGGTGTAACGCCCGCCTTTTGATGACTGGGTTTCAAAGAAGCGACCGACTTCAGAACTTGGTGATGCGGTAGTCGCAACACCCGGGATCTCAACTTTCTTCGCGGCTTCGCCACCGGCAGCCAGAGCTGCACGTCCTGCTTCGGAATCTGCCGGGATCACATCCGGGCTCTGGACGATACGTTTCTTAGCATCTTTTTTATAGATGAATGCAGTAATACGCTGGTTGCCGCCCTGGTTGGCATCGATTTGACGAACAATGTAGAAAGAGTAGGCACCTTTCGCTTTTGCCGCTTTGGTGATGGCATCATTGACTTCTGGCTGGCTACGATAGAAGCCCTGGACGGTGACCGTGTCAAACGGTTCAATCAGAACAGCCTGATCTTTCGGCAGTTCGACAACACCGTTAATTACGCGATTACTTGTTTCTTCTGCTTTTTCAGCATCGGCTTTATAGAGGTCAGCGACCACACGCCAGTTACCGCTGTTACCAAAATCAGAAGTGTCGACAACATAAAAAGAGGCGGCACCTTCTTTATCTGCGCGACGAGAAACGGCTTTCACCGCTTCGCCAATAGCATTAAAACGACCGGTAACCACTACACGGTCAAAAGGTTTAACCGCTGCCGCTTGCTCCGGTGTCAGTTCTGTTGCTGCGTTAACGGAGAATGCCGTAGCAGAAAGCAGTGCCGACGCCAGGAGGGTGTTCTTAAGCTTCATAAAAATAATCCTTCGCCTTGCGCAAACCAGGTACTGGTATTGTTATTAACGAGAAACGTGGCTGATTATTGCATTTAAACGGTGTAACTGTCTGCGTCATTTTTCATATCACATTCCTTAAACCAATTTTAATCCTGCTCAAATGACCGTCTATGCTTAAAAAACAGCCGTATCAGCATCAATACTACTGAAGCAACTGAATTGTATAAGTTAATTTAATGTTAAGTAGTGATTCGTGCCGGGGCGTTGTCTCGTTTTACCCGACCGTCGAAGACAATTATCAGTCTTTATCCGGCGTTCTAAGGTGTTTATCCCACTATCACGGCTGAATCGTTAATATTTTGCGAGTTCACGCCGAAATACTGATTTTTGGCGCTAGATCACAGGCATAATTTTCAGTACGTTATAGGGCGTTTGTTACTAATTTATTTTAACGGAGTAACATTTAGCTCGTACATGAGCGGCTTGTGTGGCTCCTGACACAGGCAAACCATCATCAATAAAACCGATGGAAGGGAATATCATGCGAATTGGCATACCAAGAGAACGGTTAACCAATGAAACCCGTGTTGCAGCAACGCCAAAAACAGTGGAACAGCTGCTGAAACTGGGTTTTACCGTCGCGGTAGAGAGCGGCGCGGGTCAACTGGCAAGTTTTGACGATAAAGCGTTTGTGCAAGCGGGCGCTGAAATTGTAGAAGGGAATAGCGTCTGGCAGTCAGAGATCATTCTGAAGGTCAATGCGCCGTTAGATGATGAAATTGCGTTACTGAATCCTGGGACAACGCTGGTGAGTTTTATCTGGCCTGCGCAGAATCCGGAATTAATGCAAAAACTTGCGGAACGTAACGTGACCGTGATGGCGATGGACTCTGTGCCGCGTATCTCACGCGCACAATCGCTGGACGCATTAAGCTCGATGGCGAACATCGCCGGTTATCGCGCCATTGTTGAAGCGGCACATGAATTTGGGCGCTTCTTTACCGGGCAAATCACTGCGGCCGGGAAAGTGCCACCGGCAAAAGTGATGGTGATTGGTGCGGGTGTTGCAGGTCTGGCCGCCATTGGCGCAGCAAACAGTCTCGGCGCGATTGTGCGTGCATTCGACACCCGCCCGGAAGTGAAAGAACAAGTTCAAAGTATGGGCGCGGAATTCCTCGAGCTGGATTTTAAAGAGGAAGCGGGTAGCGGCGATGGCTATGCCAAAGTGATGTCGGACGCGTTCATCAAAGCGGAAATGGAACTCTTTGCCGCCCAGGCAAAAGAGGTCGATATCATTGTCACCACCGCGCTTATTCCAGGCAAACCAGCGCCGAAGCTAATTACCCGTGAAATGGTTGACTCCATGAAGGCGGGCAGTGTGATTGTCGACCTGGCAGCCCAAAACGGCGGCAACTGTGAATACACCGTGCCGGGTGAAATCTTCACTACGGAAAATGGTGTCAAAGTGATTGGCTATACCGATCTTCCGGGCCGTCTGCCGACGCAATCCTCACAGCTTTACGGTACTAACCTCGTTAATCTGCTGAAACTGTTGTGCAAAGAGAAAGACGGCAATATCACTGTTGATTTTGATGATGTGGTGATTCGCGGCGTGACCGTGATCCGTGCGGGCGAAATTACCTGGCCGGCACCGCCGATTCAGGTATCAGCTCAGCCGCAGGCGGCACAAAAAGCGGCACCGGAAGTGAAAACTGAGGAAAAATGTACCTGCTCACCGTGGCGTAAATACGCGTTGATGGCGCTGGCAATCATCCTTTTCGGTTGGCTGGCAAGCGTTGCGCCGAAAGAGTTTCTTGGGCACTTCACCGTTTTCGCGCTGGCCTGCGTTGTCGGTTATTACGTGGTGTGGAATGTATCGCACGCGCTGCATACACCGTTGATGTCGGTCACCAACGCGATTTCAGGGATTATTGTTGTCGGAGCACTGTTGCAGATTGGCCAGGGCGGCTGGGTTAGCTTCCTTAGTTTTATCGCGGTGCTTATAGCCAGCATTAATATTTTCGGTGGCTTCACCGTGACTCAGCGCATGCTGAAAATGTTCCGCAAAAATTAAGGGGTAACATATGTCTGGAGGATTAGTTACAGCTGCATACATTGTTGCCGCGATCCTGTTTATCTTCAGTCTGGCCGGGCTTTCGAAACATGAAACGTCTCGCCAGGGTAACAACTTCGGTATCGCTGGGATGGCGATTGCGTTAATCGCAACCATTTTTGGACCGGATACGGGTAATGTTGGCTGGATCTTGCTGGCGATGGTCATTGGTGGGGCAATTGGTATCCGTCTGGCGAAGAAAGTTGAAATGACCGAAATGCCAGAACTGGTGGCGATCCTGCACAGCTTCGTGGGTCTGGCGGCAGTGCTGGTTGGCTTTAACAGCTATCTGCATCATGACGCGGGAATGGCACCGATTCTGGTCAATATTCACCTGACGGAAGTGTTCCTCGGTATCTTCATCGGGGCGGTAACGTTCACGGGTTCGGTGGTGGCGTTCGGCAAACTGTGTGGCAAGATTTCGTCTAAACCGTTGATGCTGCCAAACCGTCATAAAATGAACCTGGCGGCTCTGGTCGTTTCCTTCCTGCTGCTGATTGTATTTGTGCGCACGGACAGCGTCGGCCTGCAAGTGCTGGCATTGCTGATAATGACCGCCATTGCGCTGGTATTCGGCTGGCATTTAGTCGCCTCCATCGGTGGTGCTGATATGCCAGTGGTGGTGTCAATGCTGAACTCGTACTCCGGCTGGGCGGCAGCGGCTGCGGGCTTTATGCTCAGCAACGACCTGCTGATTGTGACCGGTGCGCTGGTCGGTTCTTCGGGGGCTATCCTTTCTTACATTATGTGTAAGGCGATGAACCGTTCCTTTATCAGCGTTATTGCGGGTGGTTTCGGCACCGACGGCTCTTCTACTGGCGATGATCAGGAAGTGGGCGAGCACCGCGAAATCACCGCAGAAGAGACAGCGGAACTGCTGAAAAACTCCCATTCAGTGATCATTACTCCGGGGTACGGCATGGCAGTCGCGCAGGCGCAATATCCTGTCGCTGAAATTACCGAGAAACTGCGCGCTCGTGGTATCAACGTGCGTTTCGGTATCCACCCGGTTGCGGGGCGTTTGCCTGGACATATGAACGTATTGCTGGCTGAAGCAAAAGTACCGTATGACATCGTGCTGGAAATGGACGAGATCAACGATGACTTTGCTGATACCGATACCGTACTGGTGATTGGTGCTAACGATACGGTTAACCCGGCGGCGCAGGATGATCCGAAGAGTCCGATTGCTGGTATGCCTGTGCTGGAAGTGTGGAAAGCGCAGAACGTGATTGTCTTTAAACGTTCGATGAACACTGGCTATGCTGGTGTGCAAAACCCGCTGTTCTTCAAGGAAAACACCCACATGCTGTTTGGTGACGCCAAAGCCAGCGTGGATGCAATCCTGAAAGCTCTGTAACCCTGACGGCCTCTGCGGAGGCCGTCACTCTTTATTGAGATCGCTTAACAGAACGGCGATGCTTTGACCTCCCGCTGTTTGTTCAAGCGCAATTTTGACAATAATTGTTAACGGCACGGAAAGCAGCATACCCACCGGTCCTAACAACCATCCCCAAAAAATCAACGACAAAAATACCACCAATGTGGAAAGTCCCAGCCCACGCCCCATGATGCGTGGCTCCAGAATATTGCCGAAGACCAGATTAATCAGCAGATATCCCGCCAGCACCAACAACGCTTCGTAGAAGCCATTAAACACCAGTACCTGAGCGATAGGGGGAATTGCTGCGAGAACTGAACCAATATTAGGGATGTAATTAAGCGCAAAGGCCAGCAATCCCCAGACAAAAGCGAAGCGAACATCGAGGGCGGCGAGCATCGCCCATGCGACCAGGCCGGTGATGATGCTGATGGCTGTTTTCAGCACCAGATAATGAGACACACTGTCAATCGCACGCTGAATCGCCGCCATCCCTTCAACCGGACGCGCCATCATTTGCTGAAATTTTCCGGGCAATTGTGGCACTTCGAGCAGCATAAACAGCACCGTCAGCAGCAATAAAAATATTGATGACATGGCATTAGATAACTGCGTCAATAAGTTGGTGAGCAACGTCATCGCCGCGTTCGGATCAATGTAATGCGCCAGTTGGTCAACTGAGACGTCAATCCCTACGCGTTGCAACAACGGTTCAAGAGCTTGCAGCGGCGTCATAATAGAGTTGCGATATTGCGGTAACGTCCGCGTCAACTCGTTGAGCGCGGAACCCAGATAAGCTAACAGCAACACCATCGCCATCACGATGATGGTCATCAAAATCGACACCGCCAGTACACGCGGCACTCGCCAGCGGACCATGTGTTGCACCAGCGGGTTAAGAATAACAGCAATAAATAATGCGAGAATAAACGGCACGATGATCTCGGCGGCAAAACGGATACCGCAGAGAATAATGACCAGCATTCCCAACATAATGACGATTTTTAGGCCATTGAGCGTGATGATCGGCTTTGCCATGCTTGTCCCCGTTTTTTCTTCCTTTGCTAATAATAATGTCTTTTTCGCTCCGTCATCATAACGAAAATCAAACCGCTCAGGTAAAGAAGTGAAAATATTTTGAGTTAATTCTTAAGCTATGATACAAATCAGGCGTGTTCAACTACCGAGGACAATTATCATCCGCGATGACGAGAAGCAACACTGCGGATAATTGTAATATTATGGACAATTTGTTCAGGACGTTATTTTCTACATTTACCCATCTTCGTACCTCATCCACTATCTTGCTCGTAGGTGAGCAGCACTGGCGCAACGCGCTTTAGTCCTTTCTTCTGCCAAAGCTTGCGCTAAGCGCGGGGCTTGACCACTTTACTTTGGTTTCGCTGAATTAAGCGAAAATTAAAATAATTCTCTTGCAGGAGAAGGACAGTGTATATTTATTGGATTTTATTAGGTCTGGCTATTGCTACAGAAATTACCGGTACGCTGTCCATGAAATGGGCGAGCGTCAGTGAGGGAAATGGCGGCTTTATTTTAATGCTGGTGATGATTTCTCTGTCGTATATATTTCTCTCTTTCGCCGTTAAAAAAATCGCCTTAGGCGTAGCTTATGCGCTGTGGGAAGGTATCGGTATTTTATTTATTACCTTGTTTAGCGTTTTGTTATTCGACGAAAGTTTATCGCTGATGAAAATTGCCGGGTTAACCACCCTGGTCGCCGGGATTGTGTTGATAAAATCAGGTACCCGTAAAGCGCGTAAACCTGAACTGGAGGTGAACCATGGCGCAGTTTGAATGGGTTCACGCCGCCTGGCTGGCATTGGCAATCGTGCTGGAAATCGTTGCTAACGTCTTTTTGAAATTTTCTGACGGCTTTCGTCGCAAAATATTTGGCTTGCTCTCCCTTGCGGCGGTGCTGGCTGCCTTTAGTGCGCTTTCTCAGGCCGTTAAAGGGATCGACTTGTCTGTCGCTTATGCATTGTGGGGCGGGTTTGGTATTGCCGCCACGTTAGCCGCAGGTTGGATCTTGTTTGGTCAACGGTTAAATCGTAAAGGCTGGATTGGCCTGGTCTTGCTGTTGGCTGGAATGATCATGGTGAAACTTGCCTGATGAAGACGCTGCCCGCGCTGTCGGGCAGCGTTTGAACATTATTTTTGCGACAGTTGATCCAGCTTGTCGCGAAAACCGGTAACAGAAATGGCCCGGTTATCGGCGCGCCAGCGATCTTTCGCGGCAGGAGCCGAACTTTGCACCCCAATTAATTGCCAGCCGTCATCGGTATGCAACATCAGAGGCGAACCGCTGTCACCCGGCAAGGTATCGCACTGATGTGACATCACCGACGTTTGCGCCCAGCCAGTCACTTCACAGTTTTGATGACTGTACAACGTATCGAGATGATCTTCAGGGTATCCTGCCTGAGTCACTTTACGACCTGCCGCTTTTAATGCGGCGGTAAGCGCGGCTTTATCTCCCTCAAATAACGGCAACGGCGTAATGCCAGAAGGGGGATTACGTAGCACAATCAATCCGAAGTCCCA
Source organism: Escherichia sp. Lx600-2 (assembly GCF_036662595.1). Taxonomy (NCBI): domain Bacteria; kingdom Pseudomonadati; phylum Pseudomonadota; class Gammaproteobacteria; order Enterobacterales; family Enterobacteriaceae; genus Escherichia; species Escherichia sp. Lx600-2. The sequence goes on from NZ_JAYQWM010000038.1 coordinate 19,900, forward strand.
CGGCGCGGCTGCGGGAGGTACAATCCAACCATCCCCATCTGCTTTTAACCGCTTTCCCAGTGTCGGATCAACGCGGCCTTCTATGTCGTGGATGTCATAGCGCCAAAGACCTTTATTTGACACAAAACGCAGCGCCACTGCTTTATCGGCTTTACCCTTTGGAGGTGTCAATAAACAGTGTCCTGCCGTTAATGCCAGATTGGGTGCAATCAGCGTCGCCGTACATAAATTGCCGCTGGCCGTTTCCAGTTGCCCAACCGCATCCCACGGTGATTGGGTCGTGTCATTCACTGGCACACGATCATCATGACCAAAAAACAGGGTGCTGACCTCATCGTTTGCCGATTTGGCAACGTCTGGTTTATCTGCAAACACAAAAGCAGACGTCAAACTAATTGCACCCAACACTACAGCAATGGTTGTACGCATATCACACTCTGGTGGGTAATTATGATTATTAAAAGCAAACCCTCATAAATACTATAGACGGGACGGGATGAAAGTGGGAGTAAAATCAGATAACTACAGTCAGGAAAGATAAAAACGAGCGGCAATCAGTGCGCATAAAATAAGGATGATAAGAATGAACTCAAAGCGATAACGGCCCACCATACTACCCTCCGCTAAAGACGGTGCTAAACGTTACCCGCTTAGCACCGTAATTTTCAGGCGCGAGGGGGCGCGCCAGCATTACTGTTGAAAACTTACGCTGCGGGTTGTGCAGCAGGTTTTGCCGGTTGCTGATGGCTGTGTTTCCCGGCGTGTTTCTTCGCTGCCTGCGCTTTTTGTTCAGGGGCTTTCTGTTCAGCTTTCGTATTTTTATGATGCTTTTTAGCCGCCTGCGCTTTCTGGGCAGGTGCTGCTTTATGCTGTTTTTTATGATGTGTAGTTTTCGCCGGCGCTGCTTTGGTGGTCGTCGCAGTCGGAGCAGGTGTGGTCGCAGTCTCTGCAGCAAAGGCGGCAGAAGACAGACCCATAGCAGCGGCAACAACCAGAGCTAATACTTTTTTCATTGTCATACCCTCAATTTGTTTTTTCATTTAACCCCACTGCGGGGCCGTTGAAATAACTATATCCCTGGGAATGGCAGACTTCCGTGAGTGGTTGGTTTCAGCGTGTAACGATATGTACAAACGCTGAATAAATTACAGCATTGATAATAACATATTGTGACTTAAGGGAAATTTAGCTACCAATAATAGTAGTCTTGATCGGGTTAACTATTTTACTACTTACAAAGCGGTAGAATAACTGCGCATCAGTAATAAATGACACACAGCAAAATGAATCCGTTTATTTGGGTACTTATAATCCTGATGACGCTAGACGCGCTGCGGGAATTGGCTGGCGCTTCGTCTATTTTAGGATGGCTATTAACGTTGGTTTGAGCAGGCAATAAGTCCGGACGGGTATTTACCGCAGTCCGGACTTATTTTTCAGGCGTGCAGACGACGATGCAAACGCGTCCCGACCAGCAGAGCAATGACCAGCATCAGAGCAATAAATGCGCCGACGCCGTTCCAGCCATAGTTATGCCAGAAAAAACCACCCAGCGTCCCGGCAATACTCGACCCCAGATAGTAACTGAACAGATACAGCGAGGAGGCCTGGCCTTTAGCGCGTTTTGCGCGGGGGCCGATCCAGCTGCTGGCTACTGAGTGGGCTGCGAAGAATCCGGCTGAGAAGAGTAACATTCCGGCAAAGATCAGCCACAGCGAGCTGAATAAGGTCATCAGTAAACCAAACAGCATAACCCCCGTCGAAAACAACATCACTGGACCACGCCCATAGCGGGTGGTCATGGTTCCGGCTTTGGGTGAGCTCCATGTACCGGTCAAATAAGCCAGCGATAATAAGCCAACCACGGCCTGACTGACATGCCAGGGGGAGAGCATCAACCGATAGCCGATGTAATTAAACAGCGTGACGAACGACCCCATCAGCAAAAAGCCTTCTGCGAACAATAACGGTAATCCCCGGTCACGCCAGTGCAGACGAAAGTTGATAAACAACGACTTAGGTCGCAGCGAAGTCGGGCGAAAATGGCGTGATTCCGGGAGGATTTTCCAGAACATCAACGCCGAGGCTAGCGCGAAACAACCGATAGCCGCCAGAGCAATTCGCCAGTTGAAAAAGTCCGTGAAGACACCACTAATTAAGCGTCCGCTCATGCCGCCAATTGAGTTGCCGCTGATATACAACCCCATCGAAAAGGCCACGAAACTGGGGTGGATTTCCTCGCTAAGATAAGTCATGCCAACAGCTGCCACGCCACTTAACGAAAGCCCAATCAAGGCGCGCATAATCAAAATGCCGTGCCAGCTGGTCATCATTGTCGAAAGTAACGTACAAATGGAGGCCAACAGTAGCGCCGTGACCATCACTGGTTTGCGACCAATGGCATCGGATAGGGGGCCAGTAAACAGCAAACCAATAGCCAACATCGCCGTGGAAATGGACAGTGAAATACTACTGTTCGCGGGCGTTAAGCCAAACTCCTGCGAAAGCACCGGAAGGATAGGCTGCACACAATAGAGAAGTGCAAATGTTGCCAGTCCGGCAGAGAACAGCGCCAGGGTGACGCGCATAAATTGCGGCGTACCGCGTTTAATAAATTGATTTGGCTGAGAAATGCTTTGCTTGTCAGTGTCGCTTGCCGGAGCGCCATCAACAGTTGTAGTACGGCTCACTTGAAATCCTTGCTAAATATGCCTGTGGATCAGGCTTATACATAGGGTAGGAAAATCGAATTGTTCTGTCTAATATATTAATAATCTCAAATAAGATGTTTTAAATATGAATATTGAACTTCGTCATCTGCGTTACTTTGTTGCTGTTGCGGAAGAGCTGCATTTCGGGCGCGCCGCTGCCCGCCTGAATATTTCGCAACCGCCGCTAAGTCAGCAGATTCAGGCGCTGGAGCAACAAATTGGTGCCCGACTGCTGGCACGAACCAATCGCAGTGTATTGCTGACGGCAGCAGGAAAACAGTTTCTTGCAGATAGTCGGCAAATCCTGTCTATGGTGGATGACGCTGCCGCTCGCGCTGAAAGACTGCATCAGGGTGAAGCGGGGGAGTTGCGCATTGGTTTTACTTCGTCGGCTCCTTTTATTCGGGCGGTGTCCGATACGTTATCGCTGTTTCGCCGAGATTATCCCGATGTCCATTTACAAACCCGCGAAATGAACACTCGCGAGCAAATCGCTCCGCTCATTGAAGGAACGCTGGATATGGGATTACTGCGTAACACAGCGTTACCGGAGACGCTTGAACACGCAGTCATCGTCCATGAACCGCTTATGGCGATGATCCCGCACGATCATCCCCTGGCAAATAATTCGAGTGTAAAACTGGCTGAACTGGCGAAAGAACCCTTTGTCTTTTTTGATCCGCACGTCGGGACAGGGCTGTATGACGATATTCTCGGGCTGATGCGACGTTACCATTTGACGCCCGTCATCACTCAGGAGGTGGGCGAGGCAATGACCATCATCGGTCTGGTTTCCGCCGGTCTGGGTGTTTCAATTTTGCCTGCGTCATTTAAACGTGTTCAGCTCAACGAAATGCGCTGGGTGCCGATTGCTGAAGAGGATGCGGTTTCTGAAATGTGGTTGGTCTGGCCGAAACATCATGAACAAAGTCCAGCTGCGCGTAACTTTCGTATTCATCTGCTGAATGCTCTCAGGTGAGGGAAATTTCAGCGAAAAAGCCCGAAAAATGTGCTGTTAATCACATGCCTAAGTAAAAATTTGACGACACGTATTGAAGTGCTTCACCATAGCCTACAGATTATTTCGGAGCGCGAAAATATAGGGAGTATGCGGTGGTTGCTGAAAACCAGCCTGGGCACATTGATCAAATAAAGCAGACCAACGCGGGCGCGGTTTATCGCCTGATTGATCAGCTTGGTCCAGTCTCGCGTATCGATCTTTCCCGTCTGGCGCAGCTGGCTCCTGCCAGTATCACTAAAATTGTCCGTGAGATGCTCGAAGCACACTTGGTACAAGAGCTGGAAATCAAAGAAGCGGGGAACCGTGGCCGTCCGGCGGTGGGGCTGGTGGTTGAAACTGAAGCCTGGCACTATCTTTCTCTGCGCATTAGTCGCGGGGAGATTTTCCTTGCTCTGCGCGATCTGAGCAGCAAACTGGTGGTGGAAGAGTCGCAGGAACTGGCGTTAAAAGATGACTCGCCATTGCTGGATCGTATCATTTCCCATATCGATCAGTTTTTTATCCGCCACCAGAAAAAACTTGAGCGTCTAACTTCGATTGCCATAACCCTGCCGGGAATTATTGATACGGAAAATGGCATTGTACATCGCATGCCGTTCTACGAGGATGTAAAAGAGATGCCGCTCGGCGAGGCTCTGGAGCAGCATACCGGCGTTCCGGTTTATATTCAGCATGATATCAGCGCATGGACGATGGCAGAGGCCTTGTTTGGTGCCTCACGCGGGGCGCGCGATGTGATCCAGGTGGTTATCGATCACAACGTGGGGGCGGGCGTCATTACCGATGGTCATCTGCTACACGCAGGCAGCAGTAGCCTCGTGGAAATAGGTCACACACAGGTAGACCCATATGGTAAACGCTGTTATTGCGGGAACCACGGCTGCCTCGAAACCATCGCCAGTGTGGACAGTATTCTTGAGCTGGCACAGCTGCGTCTCAATCAATCCATGAGCTCGATGTTACATGGGCAACCGTTAACCGTGGACTCATTGTGTCAGGCGGCATTGCGCGGCGATCTGCTGGCAAAAGACATCATTACCGGGGTGGGCGCGCATGTAGGGCGCATTCTTGCCATCATGGTGAATTTATTTAACCCACAAAAAATACTGATTGGCTCACCGTTAAGTAAAGCGGCAGATATCCTCTTCCCGGTCATCTCAGATAGCATCCGTCAGCAGGCCCTTCCTGCGTATAGTCAGCACATTAGCGTTGAGAGTACTCAGTTTTCTAACCAGGGCACGATGGCAGGGGCTGCGCTGGTAAAAGACGCGATGTATAACGGTTCTTTGTTGATTCGTCTGTTGCAGGGTTAACATTTTTTAACTGTTCTACCAAAATTTGCGCTATCTCAATTTGGGCCAGGAAAGCATAACTTAGACTTTCAAGGTTAATTATTTTCCTGGTTTATATTTGTGAAGCATAACGGTGGAGTTAGTGATGCTGAAGCGTTTCTTTATTACCGGTACAGACACTTCTGTAGGGAAAACGGTGGTTTCCCGCGCATTGCTACAAGCGTTAGCCTCCCAGGGAAAAACGGTTGCGGGATATAAACCCGTAGCGAAGGGGAGCAAAGAGACACCCGAAGGGCTGCGTAATAAAGATGCCCTGGTGTTGCAGAGTGTTTCAACCATCGAACTGCCTTATGAAGCAGTTAATCCTATCGCGTTAAGCGAAGAAGAAAGTAGCGTGGCGCACAGTTGCCCAATCAATTACACCCTCATTTCAAACGGCCTGGCAAACCTGACCGAAAAAGTCGATCATGTCGTGGTAGAAGGGACTGGCGGCTGGCGTAGTCTGATGAATGATTTGCGTCCACTCTCTGAATGGGTGGTGCAGGAACAACTGCCGGTGTTGATGGTTGTCGGTATTCAGGAAGGTTGCATTAACCATGCACTGCTAACAGCTCAGGCGATTGCCAACGACGGGCTGCCGCTCATTGGCTGGGTGGCTAACCGAATCAACCCAGGACTGGCGCATTATGCGGAAATCATTGATGTGCTCGGTAAAAAACTTCCGGCACCGCTCATTGGTGAACTGCCTTATCTGCCGCGCGCCGAACAGCGTGAACTGGGGCAATACATCCGCTTAGCTATGCTGCGCAGTGTGCTGGCGGTAGATAGAGTCACGGTGTAACGTCCGCGAGATTACCGACGCAATTACGCAGGCAATCAATAAACCGGGGAGTAGCTGATACTCCCCGGTCATTTCACATATCATCAACGTCGACATAATCGGCGCGTGCGTGGTTGCCGCCAACAGTGTCGCCATCCCGGTCAATCCGAGTAAAAGCGTAATTTCTTCGCCATCAGGGAACCATAATCCCAGGCTACGACCATACAACATGCCAATGGCAAGACCGATAAATAGCGTCGGTGTAAAGACACCACCGGGTGCGCCGGAACCGCTACTCGCCAGCACGGCACACAGTTTACAAAGGAAGATCCCGGCAATGATCATTAACAGTGGCGGGGCGGTTAAAAAGGATTGTACGGTGCTATAGCCGTTGCCCCACACTGCAGGTGTGAACAGGGAAAGCAGACCCACGATCAACCCGCCTAGTGCCAGTTGCCAGGGCGGCGCAAGTTTGAGACTCACAAATCCACGATGACAGGCGTTCATTAACGTTAACAACAGTGGTCCGCACCGACCTGCCAGCACACCTGTACTGATAATCAGCGCATAGTCACGAGCCTGAACCGTCACTGAGAGTTGTACGCTGTAGAGTAACGCGTCGCTATGATTAATCAGATTGCTAACCAGCAATGCCACGACGGCGGAAATAATCACCGGGCCGAGAGAGGCCAACATCATAGTGCCAAACAGCACTTCGGCTATAAATAAACTGCCAGCAAGCGGGGCACGATAGGCCGCAGCCATTCCCGCCGCGGCCCCACAGGCGATCCATAATTTCCACTCCTGGCGTGGCGTAAAACGTTGGGCAAAACAGGAGGCGGCAAGGGCAGCTAAAAGAATCATCGCACCTTCGCGACCAATTGCGCTGCCGCTGGTTACTACCAGCAGAGAGGCAAGCGATTTAACCAGGCTTGCTGCGTAATCAAACTGACCATCGGTTTGCAACGCTTCCATGTAATCGGTCGGCGCATGAGGGCGTTGCTGGGTAAATTTCTGCCAGCCCATCAACAACAAACCCGCCGCCAGTCCGCCGAGCGCCGGAGTTAGCAGCCGTCGCCAGGGGGAAAGATTTGTCGCTGCATTGACCAGACTGCCCGAGTCATTATTGAGGAACAACCACTCCAGTAGCAGCATCGCATGACGAAACCCGGCAACGGCAAAGGCCGCGAGAATACCGACGACTGTTGCGATAAGCAGACGGCGGAACATAGTGCGCAGATCCGGATAGATGTGTAGATGATGCATGAGCAGAAATGGGCAATGAAACACGGGCGACTATTTTGCGGCAAAAGAGGCCAGCCGCAAAAGCAGTGCATGCTTTAAGAGATAAAAAACGTGACACTGTAACCTATTATTGCCGGATTGCGCGTAATCGTCACCATCCGGCAATATTACGGTGATCCTATCGAAACAGCGGTTTAACCGCGACAGGAATTAACAGTTGTGATTGCCATTGCGCCAGCGTTAAGCGAGCCAGTTCACCCAGTGCGCGGTAGAAAGGGTGTTCTGCTTTTTCGATAAAAACGTCAAGAAAACGTGTTGACCACGGAAAAAGGTGCCATGCCAGCAATTCTTCGCATTCTGTCTGGCGACCATTCTCCGCCAACCACGCAGCCATCAACAGCAGTGAACCAAAATGATCTTCCGGTTCGTTTTGCTTCATTTCAAACTGAATGCCTTTCTCGCGCATCCACTGACGAAGTGCCAATGTTGAATCGCCAAACAGCACAGATTCGCGATCCAGCCAGACCGACCCCCACGGCGGAGACGGCAGTGCCCACGGGCCGACAAACAAACGCTGCCAGGCCTGGGCGTGAGTCTCTTCACACTGTGTCTGAAAAGCCGTCACCAGCGGCGCTAATGACGCTTCTGGTAGAGGCCACTGAGTTTCCCAGCCGTCACTGGTGAGTACCGCAACCAGAGGTGCGGCTTCAGCACTCTCTGGAGCGTAATAAAACAGCGCGCCCAACACGCGCGCCGCGACAGAAAAATTATCTTGCTGTGAAAAATGGGTCATTCCTAACATCCTGAAATGTGCGGGTTGCCCCGCACCAATTTGTTAACCTGCAATAGCCATTCCTACCGTCATGTGCAGGCCATAAAAGAGCACACGCCCGATCATCTCACCGCCAAGAATGAGGATTAACCCCAGAATAAGTCCGGCAACGTGAGGTTCACGGCGACGTATGAGCGGACAAAGCCAGCATCCTAGACCTGCGCATAACAATACCACACGCCAGACCTGTAAGGAGGCGTAATCTGGTACCAGTGCGCTGGCTTGTTGCACGGATGAGTGAATAGACGACAGAGACAAACCTTGCAGCACAATCACCCCGGCACAAGCGATCAGCGCTAGAACGCTAATGATGGCAAATGGTGTGGTATTAAATGTAACGCGGGCTGCCCGCAGAATTGCGGCAGCAAGTATTGGACCACTCAACAATACCGTCAGGAAGAAAGCCAGCGTAGTGTAACCGTTATGCCAGGTGGGCACAGTGTCGATTTGATACACGCAGGTCATCATCCAGACGAAAATGACGCCGAGCGCCATGCTGACAAGTAACCAGAGTTTCCCCAACGCTTGCGGCATTTTACCGATGACCGCCACCAGCCACCATAGTCCGCCAACGGCAAAAAATATGGAACCGGCAGCAATCTCGTTACTCAGACCAGAAGCTCCGATTCGATTCAGCGAGTTAAACGCCCGCAGTGGCGATCCCAGGTGCATGACAGAGGCAATAAACCCGATGCCCATCAACAGCCAGAGGAAAAACATGCCACGAACAATGTGCTGACGGTCTGCGTCATTTTTGGCGGCGAACCAGCCAATTCCGCTAACAATCAGCGCGCCTACTATGCATTGACCCAATACGGTAAAGATAACCAGTGGCCATTCATGCCATCCATTTCCCATTTTAAACTTCCTCCGGATTAGCCAGATAACCAGTGGTATCGCCGGTCGGGCGGCTGTTGGCGTTAGGTTTGATAACGATATTGGGTTTTGTGAAATGCGCGCGCGGCAGTGGCGCGACGGCAGCCAGAGTGCCGTGCTTCTGGCGCAGCTCTTCAATTGGACCGAACTCAAGTGCACGCAGCGGGCAGGATTCGACACATATGGGTTGTTTCCCCTCGGCGACGCGCGAATAACAACCATCGCACTTCGTCATGTGCCCTTTTTCAGCATTGTACTGTGGCGCGCCGTACGGACAAGCCATGTGGCAGTAGCGGCAGCCGATACAAACATCTTCATCAACCACCACAAAGCCATCTTCACGCTTATGCATTGCGCCGCTGGGGCAGACTTTTGTACATGCGGGGTCATCGCAATGGTTACAGGAGATGGAGAGATAATAAGCGAACACGTTCTGGTGCCAGACGCCATTATCTTCCTGCCAGTCGCCGCCAGCATATTCATAAATACGGCGGAAACTGACTTCCGGGCCAAGATCTTTAAAATCTTTGCACGCCAGTTCGCAGGTTTTACAGCCAGTACAGCGGCTGGAATCGATAAAAAATCCATATTGTGTGGTCATGGGCTACTCCTTAAACCTTTTCGATCTGGACAAGATTGCTGTGCGACGGGTTTCCCTTTGCCAGCGGTGAAGGGCGGTGAGAGGTCAGAATATTAATACTGCCGCCGTGATCGACCCGGTCACCAAACATATCCGCTTTAAGCCACGCACCTTGCCCGATGGCGGTAACGCCAGGCAGAATACGCGGAGTCACTTTTGCGGCAATCAGCATTTCTCCATTATTGTTAAATACCCGCACGGTATCGCCATGACGGATACCGCGTGCCTGAGCATCAATGGGGTTGATCCACACCTCTTGTGGGCAGGCCTGCTGTAACACATCAATATTGCCGTAGCTGGAGTGGGTACGCGCTTTGTAGTGGAAGCCCGTTAACTGCAGTGGATAGGTTTTCCGCAGGGGATCGTCCCAGCCATCAAAACCTGGCGTATAAGCTGGAAGGGGATGAATAACTTCATCTTTTTTCAATTCCCAGGTATCTGCAATCTTCGCCAGTCGTTCAGAATAAATTTCGATTTTCCCCGAAGGTGTTTTCAACGGGTTTGCCTGTGGATCTTCACGGAATGCGCGGAAAGCGACGTAGTGTTCTTCCGGGCATTTTTTCTTAAAGATCCCGGTCGTTTTCATCTCCTCGTAGTCGGGCATCTCAGGGTTACGTTCCTTCGTTTTCGCATGGAGATATTTGATCCATTCATGCTGACTGCGACCTTCAGTAAAGGTTTGATAAACGTCCGGTCCTAAGCGTTTGGCGACTTCACTCAGCATCCAGTAGATGGGTTTGCGTTCAAATTTTGCTGAGGTTGCGGGTTGGGCGAGGATCACATAGCCCATATTCCCTGCAGATTCATGAGAGATAAGGTCTTCTTGCTCTGTTGGCATCAGGTCGGGCAACAGGATATCGCAATACTTAGCCGAGGCCGTCATGAAGTGGTCAATGCCAACAATCATCTCGCACTTGCTGTCATCCTGAAGCACCTCATGGGTGTGATTGATGTCGCCATGTTGATTGATCAATGTGTTACTGGCGTAGCACCATAAAAACTTGATGGGGACATCCAGTTTTTCTTTTCCACGAACACCATCACGGGTCGCGGTCATTTCCGTACCATGATCGATGGCATCTGTCCATGTAAAGACGGAAATCTGCGTTTTAACAGGATTCTCGAGCATCGGGAACCATTCTACCCCCAGATCCCAGCTACCTTCGCGTACGCCTGAGTTGCCGCCGTTTATGCCGACGTTACCGGTGAGAACGGAAAGCATGGCAATAGCGCGGGATGTTTGCTCGCCGTTGGAATGTCGTTGTGGCCCCCAACCCTGACAAATATAAGCAGGTTTTGCTGAACCGATCTCTCGTGCCAACTGGATAATTTTTTCTGCCGGGATGCAGGTGATTTTTGCTGCCCATTCCGGCGTTTTAGCTATGCCGTCAGGCCCTTCGCCCAGAATATAGGCTTTATAATGCGCGTTACGTGGTGCGTTGGCGGGCAGCGTTTTTTCATCGTAACCAACACAATATTTGTCGAGAAATGGCTGATCGACCATGTTTTCAGTAATCAGTACCCAGGCAATCGCACAGGCCAGTGCGCCATCGGTGCCAGGGCGAATGGGCAGCCATTCATCTTCACGCCCGGCAGCTGTGTCGTTATAACGTGGATCGATGACGATTATGCGTGCGTTTGAACGTTCGCGGGCTTGCTCGACGTAGTAAGTGACACCACCACCGCTCATCCGCGTTTCTGCCGGGTTATTTCCGAACATAACGACCAGTTTCGTATTGGCGATATCATCCGGGCTGTTGCCATCATTGGCACCGAACATATAACTCATTGCGGCACTGATCTGTGCGGTACTGTAGCTGCCATAGCGACTGAGAAAACCACCGCAAGAGTTCATCAGACGGTACGGGACGTTTGAGTTGGTGATGTTTCCGCCATCTACACCTGTTCCGTACAGGACATGTACAGCCTCATTGCCGTAATCTTTTAGGATCCGCCGAAGATTATCACTGATGGTATCCAGGGCTTCGTCCCAACTTATCCGTTCAAATTTACCTTCACCGCGCTTGCCGACGCGCTTCATGGGATATTTCAACCTATCAGGATGATTCATCCGTCGGCGGATAGAGCGCCCGCGTAAACACGCTCGAACCTGATGATTACCGTAGACGTCGTCACCTGTCGTATCAGACTCCACCCAGTACACGGTGTCATCTTTCACATGCAAACGTAACAGACAGCGGCTCCCGCAGTTAACGGTACAGGAACTCCAGACCGCTTTCTCTTCTACCGGAGCCTCTGCCGCCCGGACCATTTGGGAAAATGGCAGAGTGAAAGCACTGCTTGCCAGCGCAAGACTGCCAAGTGCGGAGGTTTTCATCAGACTTCTACGGCTGATTTCAGCCTTCATGAGCGCCTCTGTGGTATGGATTTTCATCATTACTCACTTATTGCTTTTCAAACAAAATGTCATGCCAGAATTTATGGTTGTAGTGGGTTATATTTTTTCGATCTCGACCAGATTCGTATGCTGCGGGTTTCCCTTCGCCAGTGGTGAAGGGCGCAGAGTGGTTAGCGTATTCACACAGCCTCCATGGTCGATTTTATCGCCAGACATATTGGCCTCGTGCCAGGCTCCCTGGCCCATAGCGCTAACTCCAGGGAGAATACGTGGTGTCACTTTGGCTGGTAGCCGAACTTCGCCACGATGGTTAAACACCCGCACCATATCGCCGTTGGCAATCCCACGTTTCTGCGCATCTATAGGGTTGATCCACACCTCCTGACGGCAGGCAGCCTTCAGGAGATCAATATTGCCGTAGGTCGAGTGAGTACGGGATTTGTAATGGAAACCAAACAGTTGCAGTGGAAAGGTACTACGTTCAGGGGAGTCCCAGCCTTCAAAGGTTGAGGCATAAACTGGCAGTGGGCTTATCACTTCATCTTTTTCCAGTTCCCAGGTACGGGCAATTTCCGCCAGCTTGCTGGAATAAATTTCAATCTTACCGGAAGGTGTTTTAAGTGGATTTGCCTCGGGGTCGTCACGAAATGCTTTGTAGGCGACAAAATGACCATTGGGATCTTTACGCTTATAGATACCCATTTTTTCAGTTCGTCGTAAGACGGTAACGCCGGATCTTTGGCAAGCATTTTGGCGTACAGATGTTGTAACCATTGTTCCTGCGTGCGACCTTCAGTGAACTTTTGATAGACGTCAGGTCCAAGACGTTTCGCGACCTCACTCAGGATCCAGTAAATCGGTTTACGTTCGAATTTTTCGCTGGTGACTGGCTGGAGGAAAATGAGATATCCCATGTTACCGGCGTAGTCGTTAGGAATAATATCTTCCTGCTCAACGGTCATCAGGTCTGGCAGCAGAATGTCGGCATATTTTGCCGATGAGGTCATAAAGTTTTCGATGACCACAATCATTTCGCATTTCGATTCGTCCTGCAGAATTTCATGCGTTTTGTTGATGTCAGAATGCTGATTAACCAGGGTATTTCCCGCGTAGTTCCAGATGAACTTAATGGGCACATCCAGTTTATCTTTGCCCCGGACACCGTCGCGGATTGCCGTCATTTGTGGGCCATGATCGATAGCATCTGTCCAGCTGAAGCAGGAAATTGACGTTTTGACCGGATTATCCAGCACCGGCAGGCGCTCTATGGTAATGGTATAGGTCGATTCACGCGCGCCACTATTTCCGCCGCTGATGCCGACATTGCCCGTCAGAATAGGCAACATAGCAATAGCGCGTGCGGTCAGCTCGCCGTTTGCCTGGCGTTGCGGCCCCCAGCCCTGGCAGATATAAGCGGGTTTTGCTGTGCCAATTTCACGCGCCAGTTTGATGATACGGTCCACCGGGATACCGGTAATTTGCGAAGCCCACTGCGGCGTTTTCGCTGTTTTATCGTCACCTTCACCAAGAATATAGGCTTTATAGTGACCATTTTTGGGTGCATCTGCGGGTAAGGTTTTTTCGTCATAGCCGACGCAGTATTTATCGAGAAAAGGTTGATCAACGAGATTTTCGTTAATCAATACCCAGGCAATACCCGCAACCAGCGCGGCATCGGTGCCCGGGCGAATAGGAAGCCATTCGTCTTCACGACCGGCAGCCGTATCGGTATATCGCGGATCGATAACAATCATTTTTGCGTTCGATTTTTCGCGGGCTTTTTCAAGAAGATAAGTGATGCCACCGCCGCTCATGCGGGTTTCTGCCGGGTTGTTACCAAACATCACGACCAGCTTGCTGTTTTCAATATCCGTGGTGCTGTTGCCATCATTACTGCCGTAGGTGTAGGGCATGGCACAGGAAATTTGCGCAGTGCTGTAGGAGCCATACTGGTTGAGTGAACCGCCGTAGCAGTTCATCAGGCGTTTGACCGCCGAGGCTGATGGCGAAGAGCGGGTCATATTGCCGCCAACGATCCCCGAAGAGTACTGAATATATACAGCCTCATTGCCATATTGTTCGACGGTTTTCTTCAGGCTACTGGCGATAGTATCCAGGGCTTCATCCCAGCTAATCCGTTCGAATTTGCCTTCGCCGCGTTTGCCCACGCGTTTCATTGGGTAATTCAAGCGATCGGGATGATTAATACGCCGGCGGATGGAGCGACCGCGCAAACAGGCGCGTACCTGATGGTTGCCGTACTCATCGCTGCCGGTATTGTCAGTTTCCACCCAGGTCACTTCATTATCTTTAACATGTAGACGAAGTGCACAGCGGCTACCACAGTTGACAGAACAGGCACCCCAGACCACTTTTTCGCGGGCCTGTTGTACCGCTGCTGCTGCACTGTGCAGGGTAAACGGTAAAGAAAAACCGCCTGCAGCCAGCGCCAGAGAACCTATCGCGGTAGATTTAACGAGTGTTCTGCGGCTGATGCCCACCATTTGTTCATTTTTGGACATAACTCACTCCCTGTTCTTTATCGTTATATAAAAGTTTATATATTGAATATTTAGCGCGCTAACAATAGAGGGGTCTACCCATTTTGGGTTAAGAATTATTAATCCATATCAATAGAAGGGTATGAGTAATAAGGTGGGTTATGTTATATGTTCAAATCGCCGGATGCGTCGTATCCGGCGTTCAGTCGATAATGTATTACTGCAGTTCGGCAGGCGCGCCATCCTGGGTAGACTGCGCGGGAGCAGAGACGTTACCGCTGGTGGTGCGGGTGTAGAGAATTTTATGCGTATCATTAGCACAATGCCCGACGACCTGGGAATCAGGCTGATCAACCTGGTCATTGGGTGCAATACTTAACGTGAAGCTGCTTTCGGGTACGCCATTATTGATAATGCGCTGTGATATATCGCTCTGTATGCGCTCACAGGATCCCGGCGCGGCGAGTACCGCGGGTGAGGCGAGGGCGAGCAGAAGCGCGGCACAGCAGGTTGAGAGTTTCATCATAAGCTCCTTACGCGAAGATAACTTCTTTAAGCATAGCATTTAACGTGTAAAGTACTGTATTTGCTACTATGATTGAGAATCATCTCTACTCTCTGGTGACTGATGTGAAATACAAATTACTGCCATGCTTACTCGCGATATTACTCACAGGATGTGACCGCACAGAGGTAACACTTTCATTTACTCCTGAGATGGCCAGTTTCTCTAATGAATTCGATTTTGATCCGCTGCGTGGTCCGGTAAAAGATTTCACTCAGACATTAATGGATGAGCAAGGTGAAGTGACGAAACGTGTTTCGGGGACTTTGTCGGAAGAAGGCTGTTTTGATTCACTCGAATTACTGGATCTGGAAAATAATACCGTGGTCGCTCTGGTACTGGACGCCAATTATTACCGTGATGCCGAGACGCTGGAGAAGAGAGTACGTTTACAGGGAAAATGCCAGCTAGCAGAATTACCTTCTGCCGGGGTGAGTTGGGAAACCGATGATAATGGCTTCGTGATTAAAGCCAGCAGCAAACAGATGCAGATGGAATATCGCTATGATGATCAGGGGTATCCGCTGGGTAAAACCACGAAAAGTAACGACAAAACATTATCTGTCAGCGCCACGCCATCAACGGATCCGATCAAAAAATTAGATTACACAGCGGTTACTTTACTGAACAATCAACGGGTTGGTAATGTAAAACAGAGCTGTGAATATGACAGTCACGCCAATCCAGTGGACTGTCAGCTGATCATTGTTGATGAAGGAGTAAAACCCGCCGTCGAACGGGTTTACACCATCAAAAATACGATCGATTATTATTAATGCTATTGTGCGGTCGGCTTCAGGAGAGTCTGACCCGGTGTTTTGTGCTCTGCCAGATACTGATGCTGGAATATACACATGCGAATAGCATTACGATATTGACCATTAATAAAGAACTCATGCATCAATTCACCTTCAACCGTAAAGCCAAGCTTGCGGTAAATGTGAATCGCTTTTTCATTCTCTTTATCGACGATCAGATACAGCTTATAGAGATTGAGAACGGTGAAGCCATAGTCCATTGCTAATTTGGCGGCACGGGTTGCCAGACCTTTCCCCTGATACTCCGGGGAGATAATTATCTGAAATTCTGCGCGGCGATGTACATGGTTAATTTCCACCAACTCCACCAGACCGGCTTTTTCGCCGTCACATTCCACCACAAAGCGTCGTTCGCTCTGATCGTGAATATGCTTATCATACAGATCAGAGAGTTCAACAAAGGCTTCGTAGGGTTCCTCAAACCAGTAACGCATCACACTGGCGTTATTGTCGAGTTGATGTACATAGCGTAAATCTTCACGCTCCAGCGGGCGTAGCTTAACACTGTGGGCGCTTGGCATAACGTGTCCTTACATTCCTTAAATCAATAACAGGTTAGGGGGTAATAACGCGGCCAGTTCGACGGTCCAGGCAGCGCAAAGTATTTGGCTCCCAGTAGGCATTGATGTTGGCGCTTTGCTCACATTTATCGCGGTTATCAAAAGCGGCGTCGGCTTTATCCCACTCTTTTTCAGTGCGTTTATTCACTTTCTGGCGCAGATTGCGCGTGTCATTCCATTGCTCTTTTTCCATAGCGGCGTGCTGGCGGCTTTGTGCACTGTCGCCAGACTCAATCACCAGTTTGTTAGTTTCGGCATGAACAGTTGTGCTCAATGCCAGTGCGCAAGGCAGCAGAAAAGCGAGCAGGCCGATTCGTTTGCTGAGAGTGATTTTCATAATTCATTCCCTGTATGAATGATTAAAGGTGATTCTACACCATCCACTGCGGACGCAAAACGTACCAGGAGGGTGTTTATATTGATGATATTATGTCGCCCTATAACTATACATGATGTCAATAAGAGACAAAGATGATTAAAACAACGTTACTATTTTTTGCTACTGCGCTGTGTGAAATTATTGGATGCTTTCTGCCCTGGTTGTGGTTAAAACGAAACGCCAGTATCTGGCTGTTGCTTCCGGCGGGGATTTCACTGGCGCTGTTTGTCTGGTTGTTAACGTTGCATCCTGCGGCGAGTGGGCGTGTTTACGCGGCTTATGGTGGCGTTTATGTCTGCACGGCGTTGATGTGGCTGCGCGTTGTGGATGGCGTGAAACTGAGTCTTTATGACTGGACGGGGGCGTTGATTGCGCTTTGCGGCATGTTGATCATTGTTGCCGGCTGGGGGCGCACGTAAGGACATAAATCTATTTTATCAATAAGATACGAGGAAGCGTCAGCTGATAAAAGGTACTCTATTTCATCTTTTGTCAACCATTCATGGCGAAAATATACGCCTTTTTTTGTGATCACTCCGGCTTTTTTTGATCCTCATACTTGTATGGTAGTAGCTCAGTTGCGTAGATTTCATGCATCACGACAAGCGATGCAAGGAATCGAACATGAAGATCGTAAAGGCTGAAGTTTTTGTTACCTGTCCGGGGCGTAATTTCGTCACATTAAAAATCACCACTGAGGACGGTATTACGGGCCTTGGGGATGCCACCCTCAATGGACGTGAGCTTTCCGTGGCCTCTTATTTGCAGGATCACCTTTGTCCGCAGCTTATTGGTCGCGATGCGCACCGTATCGAAGATATCTGGCAGTTTTTCTATAAAGGTGCTTACTGGCGTCGCGGTCCGGTTACGATGTCGGCTATTTCAGCGGTTGATATGGCGCTGTGGGATATTAAAGCCAAAGCTGCCAACATGCCGCTTTACCAGTTACTCGGCGGCGCGTCTCGTGAAGGGGTGATGGTTTATTGCCATACCACCGGTCACAGTATTGATGAAGCTCTGGATGATTATGCCCGTCATCAGGAGCTGGGATTCAAAGCCATCCGCGTGCAGTGCGGAATCCCTGGTATGAAAACCACCTACGGCATGTCGAAAGGTAAAGGTCTGGCTTATGAACCCGCAACCAAAGGACAGTGGCCGGAAGAGCAGCTGTGGTCGACGGAGAAATACCTCGATTTCATGCCGAAATTGTTTGACGCGGTACGTAACAAGTTTGGTTTTAATGAACATTTGCTGCATGACATGCACCATCGCTTAACGCCTATTGAAGCGGCGCGCTTTGGTAAAAGCATTGAAGATTATCGCATGTTCTGGATGGAAGACCCGACGCCTGCGGAAAACCAGGAATGCTTCCGTCTCATTCGCCAACATACCGTCACACCCATCGCAGTGGGTGAAGTCTTCAACAGCATCTGGGACTGCAAACAACTGATTGAAGAGCAACTCATCGATTATATCCGCACCACGCTGACCCATGCAGGCGGAATTACCGGTATGCGCCGGATTGCCGATTTTGCTTCGCTGTATCAGGTACGTACTGGCTCACACGGTCCTTCCGATTTGTCACCAGTCTGCATGGCTGCAGCGCTGCACTTTGATCTGTGGGTCCCCAATTTCGGTGTCCAGGAATACATGGGTTATTCCGAACAAATGCTCGAAGTCTTCCCGCACAACTGGACTTTCGATAACGGCTATATGCATCCGGGAGACAAACCGGGTCTTGGCATCGAATTCGATGAAAAGCTGGCGGCGAAATATCCCTATGAACCTGCTTATCTACCAGTCGCACGTCTGGAAGATGGCACGCTGTGGAACTGGTAAGGAGTAAGATAATGAAAAGCATATTAATTGAAAAACCGAATCAACTGGCGATTGTCGAACGTGAAATACCCACCCCGTCAGCGGGTGAAGTACGAGTAAAAGTGAAACTTGCCGGAATTTGTGGTTCAGATAGCCATATTTATCGTGGGCATAATCCTTTTGCGAAATATCCGCGCGTCATTGGACATGAATTCTTTGGCGTCATTGATGTGGTGGGTGAAGGTGTGGAAAGCGCCAGAGTCGGTGAACGTGTTGCTGTCGATCCGGTGGTCAGCTGTGGTCATTGCTATCCGTGCTCTATAGGTAAGCCGAACGTTTGTACGACACTCGCTGTATTAGGTGTGCACGCTGACGGTGGTTTCAGTGAATATGCTGTGGTTCCGGCAAAAAATGCGTGGAAAATTCCTGAAGCAGTGGCCGATCAATATGCGGTGATGATCGAACCTTTTACCATTGCGGCTAACGTAACCGGTCATGGTCAACCGACTGAAAATGATACCGTTCTGGTTTACGGTGCCGGTCCAATCGGCCTGACGATCGTTCAGGTATTAAAAGGCGTCTATAACGTTAAAAATGTGATTGTTGCCGATCGCATTGATGAACGACTGGAAAAAGCGAAAGAGAGCGGGGCTGACTGGGTGATTAATAACAGCCAGACACCGCTTGGCGAGATTTTCGCTGAAAAAGGCATAAAGCCGACATTAATTATTGATGCGGCTTGTCATCCTTCTATCCTGAAAGAGGCCGTAACGCTGGCTTCTCCAGCGGCACGTATTGTATTGATGGGCTTCTCCAGTGAACCTTCTGAAGTGATTCAGCAAGGAATTACCGGAAAAGAACTATCTATTTTCTCTTCACGCTTAAATGCAAATAAATTTCCGGTCGTTATCGACTGGTTAAGTAAAGGGTTAATTAAACCAGAAAAATTAATTACCCATACGTTTGATTTCCAGCATGTTGCTGATGCCATTAGTTTATTTGAACAGGATCAAAAACATTGCTGCAAAGTCTTACTCACTTTTTCTGAATAATACCAATAACGGCGAGTAAGTAGTACGCATCTTACCTCTTTTTTAGAGATAACCATTATGACAATAGAAAAACACGAAAGAAGCACTAAGGATTTGGTGAAAGCAGCAGTATCGGGATGGCTGGGCACTGCGCTTGAATTTATGGATTTCAAGAGTCATACGTGTCAACTATTTGATAAATATTAAATTAATTTTTCATTGCTTCGTTATGGGGCATGGTTGGGGCAAACTCGCTTAACTGTGTATTTAACAAAGCTACCTGTGCATTATTGTTTTCAGACATCCATTTTCCGTATACCTGAAATACCATTTGCGCATCTGCATGGCCCATCTGGTTTGCTATAAATGCCGGGTTAGCACCAACTGTCAGCGACCAGCAGGCATAAGTATGTCTCGACTGATATGATTTTCAATGGCGGAGTCCGGCACGTTTTATCGCTGCGTCCCACATCTGCCTTATTGAGTCAACGGTAAAATGGTCACCATAATTTTTTACTCTCGCTGACACTTCAGGTTGAAAAACAAAGGTGCATTTATGTTTTTCTGTTCTGCCATACTCTCTGAGGTGAACATCAATGATATGCTCTTTGCTCAGTCTCGTTAATGTCATCTGACTCCGGAGAGCGTCGATTGCTGGCTTAATAAGATGAATGACCCGATTGGTTCCCGCCTGTGTTTTTGGTACCGTGAAACGGTCTTTTGCTAAATTTCTCCTGATCATCATTGTTCCATTTTTCAGATCTATGTCCTCCCATCCAAGTGCACACAGCTCACCAGGGCGAACGCCAGTATAAACAGAAACACACCATAAATTTTTGGCTTGCTGATTTCTGCACGCATCGATAAGACGGATGAATTCCTCCCGCGAAAGAGGATCCGGAATGGTTCTTGATTCCTTTAATGGCGAGATCCCCTTAAACGGGTTATCTGCCAGGTAACCGTTATCAACACCAAAATGGAACACGGCGTTAAGATTTGTCATGTAATTATTTACAGTTACAGCCGATCTCCCTGGTTGTGTAACAATATAGTTACTTTTGGGGATCTGGTATCCAGTCAGTAGCTCTTTACGAACCTCCAGTAATTTTTCTTTATTAATCGATGAGGCAAGATTTTTTTCACCGATTATGCTCAGGATATTTTTGATGACGGCACGGTATGTGTTGAGTGATGTTTTTGCGACTTCAGTTTCTTTCAGTGCCAGAAATTTTTCAGCCAGTTCTTTTATGGTTAAATCTTGTCGGGTCTCACCAAATTTTTCCAGATTGCGTGAGGAGGGAAACTGTTTTGCATAGTCGAAAACACCAGTTTTTATTGCGTAACAAACAGAGGCGCGTAGCTCACCTGCAACGCGCCTGTTTTTTGCTGTGTCAGGAACCCCCAGGTTTTCCCTGACTCTTACGCCTTTATAAACAAACCAGATACGTAATTTCCCTCCATGGTTTTCCACGCCTGTCGGATATTTCATTTCAACTTCTCTCATTAGTTAGTGTGGCTTTTAGTCAAGTAAGATGACGTCTTGGTCTTGCTGATGCCTGGCGCTCAATCCAGCGATCAATTTCTTCCAGGTTGTAAAAGCATGGACTGTTATCCCATGGCATACCGTCATGAGCGACATGCTTATATTCCCTTCCTTCCATAAACGATTTTTCCCGGGCCTTTTTTAACGTACCTTTTTTTATTCCTTTCAGCGCAATTAACTGCTCTTCGGATACCCATTTGCCGGGAGAGACAATCATGATTACTTCGCTCATCGATTTCTTTATCTCTTACATCAGACGAGCGCCGGTTGCAGAATACCAGTCACAACCGGCGACAGTTGAACATTAAGAATCAGCCTGACTCGGGATCAGTTTTTGCCAGATAACTGAAACGTATTTTGCCTGGTAACGGGCGTCATCAAGTGCATTATGGCGCTCACCTTCGAATGGAATAGCCGTTCTGGCATCGAAGTCTATGGCTTTCCCCAGCTCAACAATTGTGCGTACATCGCGATCGTTGTAGTAACGCCACGGGCAGGGGATCCCCTGCCGTTCGTATGAACGGCGCAAAATCGTGTTGTCGAAGTTGGCTCCATTTCCCCAGACCTGAACAAAAAATTCACCGGAGTTTTCGTCGATAAATTCCCGCAATTGTAACAGTGCATCATCTAACGGGATTTCATCGGTCATAATGGCAGATTGCGCTTCGCGTGATTGCTTAAGCCACCATTTAATGGTGTCCCGATCAATGACTCCGCCAGCAGTTTCCAGATCGATAGTCTTACTAAATTCCGGTCCCATATCTCCGGTTTGCGGATCGAAAAATATTGCACTTATTGAGATGATCGGGGCATCAGGATTTTTTCCCATGGTTTCAAGGTCGATCATTAGATGGTCACACGTCCTGCTGGTGGATGTGATTTCGTGATGACCGTTCACCTTAATTGAGTGATCTGCCGTCTCGCCAGTTTCATTATCGCTATTGTGATGCTGATTGCCGCCAGTGTTCTCCTTGTGTGGATGTTCAGCGCCTTCCATTTCCTCCGGATCATCTTCCTGAACTTCAACCTGATACTCCTCATCGAATGTTTCCTGGTATGTTGCGTCGCCCATCACCGCGCCACAATCAGGGCAGTTGCCGCCGCCGGTCTGACCGCAGGCGGTGCAGACTTTTTCCACTTCCTGTTGCGCCACTGGTTCAGGCTGTTTCGTTTCTGGCTCGTTTTGTAACGCATTTGGGCTGTTTTGTTCCGCTTTTTGGTAGTTCCGTTCCGATTCATGCTGGTTCTGGTTCACAGAATCGCGGGTCTGGATCCCCTTAACCCATTTCGGATCATTCGGGTCACTAATCCCTTCAACAAATTCACCACGTGATGCAGCAAGCAACTTATCGGCGTCAGGCTGGCTGATATTGGCTGCCTGCATAATTTTGTTTACTTCGTCAGCGGTAACTTTTATCGGCTCTGGTTGTTCTGAATCTTCAGCGGTATCTACATTTTGCGGTAAGCCCGTGTATGTGCCATTTTTTCGGGCAAAATATTCTTCTTTTGTGATTTCAGTGGCGCCAGCAGCCAGTGCCTTATCCAGACCAGAAAGTTTGTTTGCGCGACCGTATTTTTCTCCGTCCTTATCTGCGAAGAGGAAATAGAACGGCCCCTCACGCTCTACAGATGGTTCAGCTTCCGGCGCGGTTTCATTTTTTGGGATATCAGATACCTCAGTTTCCACTGCATCAGTTTGTGTTTCTGATGACTGGAGAACATCAACAGTGCCCAGGTCTGTTTCTTCATTCTCAAACACGCCCTTTGTCGTCAGGTATTCGCAGATATATTTGTTCAGTGCTACGGGATCTTTGTGAATGTCGATCGGACGCTCACGGACAAGGCCAAAAATAGTTTGGCGGTCGTAGCGAAGGGCATCAGGCTGTTTGCGCATTGATGCCGAGATACGCTTCCAGTCTTCGCGGTCGTTGTC
>NZ_JAYQWM010000039.1:0-38509 GCF_036662595.1 Escherichia sp. Lx600-2
TCGGTGGAGCTGCATGACAAAGTCATCGGGCATTATCTGAACATAAAACACTATCAATAAGTTGGAGTCATTACCGGAGATTGAGTAGATATTCTTGTTCAGAATGTATCAGCCGATGGTTCTACGATTCTTAAGCCACGAAGAGTTCAGATAGTACAACGGCATGTCTGCAAGAACCTGCAACTTTTGACTATCTGGCAACCGGCAGTGTGTTCTCTCACGCATCACAAAAGCAGCAGGCATAAAAAAACCCGCTTGCGCGGGCTTTTTCACAAAGCTTCAGCAAATTGACGATTAAGCCAGTTTGTTGATCTGTGCAGTCAGGTTAGCCTTATGACGTGCAGCTTTGTTTTTGTGGATCAGACCTTTAGCAGCCTGACGGTCCACGATCGGTTGCATTTCGTTAAATGCTTTCTGTGCAGCAGCTTTGTCGCCAGCTTCGATAGCTGCGTATACTTTCTTGATAAAAGTACGCATCATAGAGCGACGGCTTGCGTTGTGCTTACGAGCCTTTTCAGACTGAATGGCGCGCTTCTTAGCTGATTTGATATTAGCCAAGGTCCAACTCCCAAATGTGTTCTATATGGACAATTCAAAGGCCGAGGAATATGCCCTTTTAGCCTTCTTTTGTCAATGGATTTGTGCAAATAAGCGCCGTTAATGTGCCGGCACTCGTTACGTAGTGATGGCGCAGGATTCTACCAGCTTGCGGGGTGTGAATACAGCTTTTCCGCGATAAAAATTGCAGCAGGCGGTCAGTTTCTTCCCGTGATTTGCGCCATGGCAATGAAAAGCCACTTCTTTCTGATTTCGGTACTCAATCGCCGGTTAACCTTGACCGCTGTACAAGGTATACTCGGACGATTTTCACTGTTTTGAGCCAGACATGAAGCTGATACGCGGCATACATAATCTCAGCCAGGCCCCGCAAGAAGGGTGTGTGCTGACTATTGGTAATTTCGACGGCGTGCATCGCGGTCATCGCGCGCTGTTACAGGGCTTGCAGGAAGAAGGGCGCAAGCGCAACTTACCGGTGATGGTGATGCTTTTTGAACCTCAACCACTGGAACTGTTTGCTACCGATAAAGCCCCGGCACGGCTGACCCGGCTGCGGGAAAAACTGCGTTACCTTGCAGAGTGTGGCGTTGATTACGTGCTGTGCGTGCGTTTCGACAGGCGTTTCGCGGCGTTAACCGCGCAAAATTTCATCAGCGATCTTCTGGTGAAGCATTTGCGCGTAAAATTTCTTGCCGTAGGTGATGATTTCCGCTTTGGCGCTGGTCGTGAAGGCGATTTCTTGTTATTACAGAAAGCTGGCATGGAATACGGCTTCGATATCACCAGTACGCAAACTTTTTGCGAAGGTGGCGTGCGTATCAGCAGCACCGCCGTGCGTCAGGCGCTGGCAGATGACAATCTGGCTCTGGCAGAAAGTTTACTGGGGCACCCGTTTGCCATCTCCGGGCGTGTAGTCCACGGTGATGAATTAGGGCGCACTATAGGTTTCCCGACGGCGAATGTACCGCTACGCCGTCAGGTTTCCCCGGTGAAAGGGGTTTATGCGGTAGAAGTGCTGGGCCTCGGTGAAAAGCCGTTACCCGGCGTGGCAAACATCGGAACACGCCCAACGGTTGCCGGTATTCGCCAGCAGCTGGAAGTGCATTTGTTAGATGTTGCAATGGACCTTTACGGTCGCCATATACAAGTAGTGCTGCGTAAAAAAATACGCAATGAGCAGCGATTTGCGTCGCTGGACGAACTGAAAGCGCAGATTGCGCGTGATGAATTAACCGCCCGCGAATTTTTTGGGCTAACAAAACCGGCTTAAGCCTGTTATGTAATCAAACCGAAACACGGAACCGAGAATCTGATGAGTGACTATAAATCAACCCTGAATTTGCCGGAAACAGGGTTCCCGATGCGTGGCGATCTCGCCAAGCGCGAACCGGGAATGCTGGCGCGTTGGACTGATGATGATCTGTACGGCATCATCCGTGCGGCTAAAAAAGGCAAAAAAACCTTCATTCTGCATGATGGCCCTCCTTATGCGAATGGCAGCATTCATATTGGTCACTCGGTTAACAAGATTCTGAAAGACATTATCGTGAAGTCCAAAGGGCTTTCCGGTTATGACTCGCCGTATGTGCCTGGCTGGGACTGCCACGGTCTGCCGATCGAGCTGAAAGTAGAGCAAGAATACGGTAAGCCGGGTGAGAAATTCACCGCCGCCGAGTTCCGCGCCAAGTGCCGTGAATACGCGGCGACCCAGGTTGACGGTCAACGCAAAGACTTTATCCGTCTGGGCGTGCTGGGCGACTGGTCGCACCCGTACCTGACCATGGACTTCAAAACTGAAGCCAATATCATCCGCGCGCTGGGCAAAATCATCGGCAATGGTCACCTGCACAAAGGCGCGAAGCCGGTGCACTGGTGCGTAGACTGCCGTTCTGCACTGGCAGAAGCGGAAGTTGAGTATTACGACAAAACTTCTCCGTCCATTGACGTCGCTTTCCAGGCGGTCGATCAGGATGCGCTGAAAGCGAAATTTGGCGTAAGCAACGTTAACGGCCCAATCTCGCTGGTGATCTGGACCACTACGCCATGGACTCTGCCTGCGAACCGCGCAATCTCTATTGCACCTGATTTCGACTATGCGCTGGTGCAGATCGACGGTCAGGCCGTGATTCTGGCGAAAGATCTGGTTGAAAGCGTAATGCAGCGTATCGGCGTGACCGATTACACCATTCTCGGCACGGTAAAAGGTGCGGAGCTTGAACTGCTTCGCTTTACCCATCCGTTTATGGGCTTCGACGTTCCGGCAATTCTTGGCGATCACGTTACCCTGGATGCCGGTACCGGTGCCGTTCACACCGCGCCTGGCCACGGCCCGGACGACTATGTGATCGGTCAGAAATACGGCCTGGAAACCGCTAACCCGGTTGGCCCGGACGGCACTTATCTGCCGGGCACTTATCCGACGCTGGATGGCGTGAACGTCTTCAAAGCGAACGACATCGTCGTTGCGCTGCTGCAGGAAAAAGGCGCGCTGCTGCACGTTGAGAAAATGCAGCACAGCTATCCGTGCTGCTGGCGTCACAAAACGCCGATCATCTTCCGCGCGACGCCGCAGTGGTTCGTCAGCATGGATCAGAAAGGTCTGCGTGCGCAGTCACTGAAAGAGATCAAAGGCGTGCAGTGGATCCCGGACTGGGGCCAGGCGCGTATCGAGTCGATGGTTGCTAACCGTCCTGACTGGTGTATCTCCCGTCAGCGCACCTGGGGCGTACCGATGTCACTGTTCGTGCACAAAGACACGGAAGAGCTGCATCCGCGTACCCTCGAACTGATGGAAGAAGTGGCTAAACGCGTTGAAGTTGACGGCATCCAGGCGTGGTGGGATCTCGATGCGAAAGAGATCCTCGGCGATGAAGCTGATCAGTACGTGAAAGTGCCGGATACGCTGGATGTATGGTTTGACTCCGGATCTACCCACTCTTCCGTTGTTGACGTGCGTCCGGAATTTGCCGGTCACGCAGCGGACATGTATCTGGAAGGTTCTGACCAGCACCGTGGTTGGTTCATGTCTTCCCTGATGATCTCCACCGCGATGAAAGGCAAAGCGCCGTATCGTCAGGTACTGACCCACGGCTTTACCGTGGATGGTCAGGGCCGCAAGATGTCTAAATCCATCGGCAACACCGTTTCGCCGCAGGATGTGATGAACAAACTGGGCGCGGATATTCTGCGTCTGTGGGTGGCATCAACCGACTACACCGGTGAAATGGCCGTTTCTGACGAGATCCTGAAACGTGCTGCCGATAGCTATCGTCGTATCCGTAACACCGCGCGCTTCCTGCTGGCAAACCTGAATGGTTTTGATCCAGCAAAAGATATGGTGAAACCGGAAGAGATGGTGGTACTGGATCGCTGGGCCGTAGGTTGTGCGAAAGCGGCACAGGAAGACATCCTCAAGGCGTACGAAGCATATGATTTCCACGAAGTGGTACAGCGTCTGATGCGCTTCTGCTCCGTTGAGATGGGTTCCTTCTACCTCGACATCATCAAAGACCGTCAGTACACCGCCAAAGCGGATAGCGTGGCGCGTCGTAGCTGCCAGACTGCGCTGTATCACATCGCTGAAGCGCTGGTGCGCTGGATGGCACCAATCCTCTCCTTCACCGCTGATGAAGTGTGGGGCTACCTGCCGGGCGAACGTGAAAAATACGTCTTCACCGGTGAGTGGTACGAAGGCCTGTTTGGTCTGGCAGACAGTGAAGCAATGAACGATGCGTTTTGGGACGAGCTGTTGAAAGTGCGTGGCGAAGTGAACAAAGTCATTGAGCAAGCGCGTGCCGACAAGAAAGTGGGTGGCTCGCTGGAAGCGGCAGTAACCTTGTATGCAGAACCGGAACTGGCGGCGAAACTGACCGCGCTGGGCGATGAATTACGATTTGTCCTGTTGACCTCCGGCGCTACCGTTGCAGACTATAACGACGCACCTGCTGATGCTCAGCAGAGCGAAGTACTCAAAGGGCTGAAAGTCGCGTTGAGTAAAGCCGAAGGTGAGAAGTGCCCACGCTGCTGGCACTACACCCAGGATGTCGGCAAGGTGGCGGAACACGCAGAAATCTGCGGCCGCTGTGTCAGCAACGTCGCCGGTGACGGTGAAAAACGTAAGTTTGCCTGATGAGTCAATCGATCTGTTCAACAGGGCTACGCTGGCTGTGGCTGGTGGTAGTCGTGCTGATTATCGATCTGGGCAGCAAATACCTGATCCTCCAGAACTTTGCTCTGGGGGATACGGTCCCGCTGTTCCCGTCGCTTAATCTGCATTATGCGCGTAACTATGGCGCGGCGTTTAGTTTCCTTGCCGATAGCGGCGGCTGGCAGCGTTGGTTCTTTGCCGGTATTGCGATTGGTATTAGCGTGATCCTGGCAGTGATGATGTATCGCTCGAAGGCCACGCAGAAGCTAAACAATATCGCTTATGCGCTGATTATTGGCGGCGCGCTGGGCAACCTGTTCGACCGCCTGTGGCACGGCTTCGTTGTCGATATGATCGACTTCTACGTCGGCGACTGGCACTTCGCCACCTTCAACCTTGCCGATACTGCCATTTGTGTCGGTGCGGCACTGATTGTGCTGGAAGGTTTTTTGCCTTCTAAAGCGAAAAAACAATAATAAACCCTGCCGGATAAGGCCTACAGATTGCTGCGAAATCGTAGGCCGCATCCGGCAAAAATCCTCAAAATATAAGAGCAAACCTGCATGTCTGAATCTGTACAGAGCAATAGCGCCGTCCTGGTGCACTTCACGCTGAAACTCGATGATGGCACCACCGCTGAGTCTACCCGCAACAACGGTAAACCGGCGCTGTTCCGCCTGGGCGATGCTTCTCTTTCTGAAGGGCTGGAGCAACACCTGCTGGGGCTGAAAGTGGGCGATAAAACCACCTTCTCGCTGGAGCCAGATGCGGCGTTTGGCGTGCCGTCACCGGACCTGATTCAGTACTTCTCCCGCCGTGAGTTTATGGATGCAGGCGAGCCAGAAATTGGCGCAATTATGCTTTTTACCGCAATGGATGGCAGTGAGATGCCTGGCGTGATCCGCGAAATTAACGGCGACTCTATTACCGTTGATTTCAACCATCCGCTGGCCGGGCAGACCGTTCATTTTGATATTGAAGTGCTGGAAATCGATCCGGCACTGGAGGCGTAACATGCAGATCCTGTTGGCCAACCCACGTGGTTTTTGTGCCGGGGTAGACCGCGCTATCAGCATTGTTGAAAACGCGCTTGCCATTTACGGCGCACCGATATATGTCCGTCACGAAGTGGTGCATAACCGCTACGTGGTCGATAGCCTGCGCGAGCGTGGAGCTATCTTTATTGAGCAGATCAGCGAAGTGCCGGACGGCGCGATCCTGATCTTCTCCGCACATGGTGTTTCTCAGGCGGTACGTAACGAAGCGAAAAGCCGTGATTTGACGGTATTCGACGCCACCTGTCCGCTGGTGACCAAAGTGCATATGGAAGTAGCCCGCGCCAGCCGTCGTGGCGAAGAGTCTATTCTCATCGGTCACGCCGGGCACCCGGAAGTGGAAGGGACGATGGGGCAGTACAGCAACCCTGAAGGGGGAATGTATCTGGTCGAATCGCCAGACGATGTGTGGAAACTGACGGTCAAAAACGAAGAGAAGCTCTCCTTTATGACCCAAACCACGCTGTCGGTGGATGACACGTCTGATGTGATCGACGCGCTGCGTAAACGCTTCCCGAAGATTGTCGGTCCGCGCAAAGATGACATCTGCTACGCCACGACTAACCGTCAGGAAGCGGTACGCGCCCTGGCAGAACAGGCGGAAGTTGTGTTGGTGGTCGGTTCGAAAAACTCCTCCAACTCCAACCGTCTGGCGGAGCTGGCCCAGCGTATGGGCAAACGCGCGTTTTTGATTGACGATGCGAAAGATATCCAGGAAGAGTGGGTGAAAGAGGTTAAATGCGTCGGCGTGACTGCGGGCGCATCGGCTCCGGATATTCTGGTGCAGAATGTTGTGGCACGTTTGCAACAGCTGGGCGGTGGTGAAGCCATTCCGCTGGAAGGCCGTGAAGAAAACATTGTTTTCGAAGTGCCGAAAGAGCTGCGTGTCGATATTCGTGAAGTCGATTAAGTCATTAGCAGCCTAAGTTATGCGAAAATGCCGGTCTTGTTACCGGCATTTTTTATGGAGAAAACATGCGTTTACCTATCTTCCTCGATACTGACCCCGGCATTGACGATGCCGTCGCCATTGCCGCCGCGATTTTTGCCCCCGAACTCGACCTGCAACTGATGACCACCGTCGCGGGTAATGTCTCGGTTGAGAAAACCACCCGCAACGCCCTGCAACTGCTGCATTTCTGGAATGCGGAGATTCCGCTCGCCCAGGGAGCCGCTGTGCCGCTGGTACGCGCACCGCGTGATGCAGCATCTGTGCACGGCGAATCGGGAATGGCTGGCTACGACTTTGTTGAGCACAACCGAAAGCCACTCGGGATACCGGCGTTTCTGGCGATTCGGGATGCCCTGATGCGTGCACCAGAGCCCGTTACCCTGGTGGCCATCGGCCCGTTAACCAATATTGCGCTGTTACTTTCACAATGCCCGGAATGTAAACCGTATATTCGTCGTCTGGTGATCATGGGCGGCTCTGCCGGTCGCGGCAACTGCACGCCAAACGCCGAGTTTAATATCGCTGCCGATCCAGAAGCGGCAGCCTGTGTCTTCCGTAGCGGCATCGAAATCGTCATGTGCGGTCTGGATGTCACCAATCAGGCAATATTAACCCCTGACTATCTCGCTACTTTGCCGGAGTTGAATCGCACCGGAAAAATGCTCCACGCCCTGTTTAGCCACTACCGTAGCGGCAGTATGCAAAGCGGTCTGCGAATGCACGATCTCTGCGCCATCGCCTGGCTGGTGCGCCCGGACTTATTCACCCTCAAGCCGTGTTTTGTCGCGGTAGAAACTCAAGGCGAATTTACCTCAGGCACGACGGTGGTTGATATCGACGGTTGCCTGGGCAAACCAGCCAATGTACAGGTGGCATTGGATCTGAATGTAAAAGGCTTCCAACAGTGGGTGGCTGAGGTGCTGGCTCTGGTGCCGTAACCTGTCACATGTTATCGGCATGCAGTCATTCATCGACTCATGCCTTTCACTGATATCCCTCCCTGTTTATCATTAATTTCTAATTATCAGCGTTTTTGGCTGGCGGCGTAGCGATGCGCTGGTTACTCTGAAAACGGTCTATGCAAATTAACAAAAGAGAATAGCTATGCATGATGCAAACATCCGCGTTGCCATCGCGGGAGCCGGGGGGCGTATGGGCCGCCAGTTGATTCAGGCGGCGCTGGCATTAGAAGGCGTGCAGCTGGGCGCGGCGCTGGAGCGCGAAGGATCTTCTTTACTGGGCAGCGACGCCGGTGAGCTGGCTGGTGCAGGAAAAACAGGCGTTACTGTGCAAAGCAGTCTTGATGCGGTAAAAGACGATTTTGATGTGTTTATCGATTTTACCCGTCCGGAAGGTACGCTGAACCATCTCGCTTTTTGTCGCCAGCATGGCAAAGGGATGGTGATCGGCACTACGGGGTTTGACGAAGCCGGTAAACAGGCAATTCGTGACGCCGCTGCCGATATTGCGATTGTCTTTGCCGCCAATTTTAGCGTTGGCGTTAACGTCATGCTTAAGCTGCTGGAGAAAGCAGCCAAAGTGATGGGTGACTACACCGATATCGAAATTATTGAAGCACATCATAGACATAAAGTTGATGCGCCGTCAGGCACCGCACTGGCAATGGGAGAGGCGATCGCCCACGCCCTTGATAAAGATCTGAAAGATTGCGCGGTCTACAGTCGTGAAGGCCATACCGGTGAACGTGTGCCTGGTACCATTGGTTTTGCCACCGTGCGTGCAGGTGACATCGTTGGCGAACATACCGCGATGTTTGCCGATATTGGCGAGCGTCTGGAGATCACCCATAAGGCGTCCAGCCGCATGACATTTGCTAACGGTGCGGTAAGATCGGCTTTGTGGTTGAGTGGTAAGGAAAGTGGTCTTTTTGATATGCGAGATGTGCTTGATCTCAATAATTTGTAACCACAAAATGTTTATGATGATGCAAAAGTAACACATTTAATTTATTAATTATAAAGGGCTTTAATTTTTAGCCCTTTTATTTTTGGTGTTATGCTTTTAAATTTTCTATAACTGCCAAAAATTACATGTTTTGTCTTCTATTTTTGTTGTTTTAATGTAAATTTTGACCATTTGGTCCACTTTTTCCTGCTCGTTTTTATTTCATGCAATCTTCTTGCTGCGCAAGCGTTTTACAGAACAGGTTAGATGATCTTTTTGTCGCTTAATGCCTGTAAAACATGCATGAGCCACAAAATAATATAAAAAATCCTGCCATTAAGTTGACTTTTAGCGCCCATATCTCCAGAATGCCGCCGTTTGCCAGAAATTCGTCGGTAAGCAGATTTGCATTGATTTACGTCATCATTGTGAATTAATATGCAAATAAAGTGAGTGAATATTCTCTGGAGGGTGTTTTGATTAAGTCAGCGCTATTGGTTCTGGAAGACGGAACCCAGTTTCACGGTCGGGCCATAGGGGCAACAGGTTCGGCGGTTGGGGAAGTCGTTTTCAATACTTCAATGACCGGTTATCAAGAAATCCTCACTGATCCTTCCTATTCTCGTCAAATCGTTACTCTTACTTATCCCCATATTGGCAATGTCGGCACTAATGACGCCGATGAAGAATCTTCTCAGGTACATGCACAAGGTCTGGTGATTCGCGATCTGCCGCTGATTGCCAGCAACTTCCGTAATACCGAAGACCTCTCTTCTTACCTGAAGCGCCATAACATCGTGGCGATTGCCGATATCGATACCCGTAAGCTGACGCGTTTACTGCGCGAGAAAGGCGCACAGAATGGCTGCATTATCGCAGGCGATAACCCGGATGCGGCGCTGGCGTTAGAAAAAGCCCGCGCGTTCCCAGGTCTGAATGGCATGGATCTGGCAAAAGAAGTGACCACCGCAGAAGCCTATAGCTGGACACAAGGGAGCTGGACGTTGACCGGCGGCCTGCCAGAAGCGAAAAAAGAAGACGAGCTGCCGTTCCACGTCGTGGCTTATGATTTTGGTGCCAAGCGCAACATCCTGCGGATGCTGGTGGATAGAGGCTGTCGCCTGACCATCGTTCCGGCGCAAACTTCTGCGGAAGATGTGCTGAAAATGAATCCAGACGGCATCTTCCTCTCCAACGGTCCTGGCGACCCGGCCCCGTGCGATTACGCCATTACCGCCATCCAGAAATTCCTCGAAACCGATATTCCGGTCTTCGGCATCTGCCTCGGTCATCAGCTGCTGGCTCTGGCGAGCGGTGCGAAGACTGTCAAAATGAAATTTGGTCACCACGGCGGCAACCATCCGGTTAAAGATGTGGAGAAAAACGTGGTGATGATCACCGCCCAGAACCACGGTTTTGCGGTGGACGAAGCAACATTACCTGCAAACCTGCGTGTCACGCATAAATCCCTGTTCGACGGTACGTTACAGGGCATTCATCGCACCGATAAACCGGCGTTCAGCTTCCAGGGGCACCCGGAAGCCAGCCCAGGTCCACACGACGCAGCGCCGTTGTTCGACCACTTTATCGAGTTAATTGAGCAGTACCGTAAAACCGCTAAGTAATCAGGAGTAAAAGAGCCATGCCAAAACGTACAGATATAAAAAGTATCCTGATTCTGGGTGCGGGCCCGATTGTTATCGGTCAGGCGTGTGAGTTTGACTACTCTGGCGCGCAAGCATGTAAAGCCCTGCGCGAAGAGGGTTACCGCGTCATTCTGGTGAACTCCAACCCGGCGACCATCATGACCGACCCGGAAATGGCCGATGCGACCTACATCGAGCCGATTCACTGGGAAGTGGTACGCAAGATTATTGAAAAAGAGCGCCCGGACGCGGTGCTGCCAACGATGGGCGGTCAGACGGCGCTGAACTGCGCGCTGGAGCTGGAACGTCAGGGCGTGTTGGAAGAGTTCGGCGTCACCATGATTGGTGCCACTGCCGATGCGATTGATAAAGCAGAAGACCGCCGTCGTTTCGACGTAGCGATGAAGAAAATTGGTC
The DNA here is from genome assembly GCF_036662595.1 of Escherichia sp. Lx600-2. Taxonomy (NCBI): domain Bacteria; kingdom Pseudomonadati; phylum Pseudomonadota; class Gammaproteobacteria; order Enterobacterales; family Enterobacteriaceae; genus Escherichia; species Escherichia sp. Lx600-2. Next base: position 10,681 of record NZ_JAYQWM010000039.1, read on the forward strand.
TGGAAACCGCGCGTTCCGGTATCGCACACACGATGGAAGAAGCGCTGGCGGTTGCCGCTGACGTGGGCTTCCCGTGCATTATTCGCCCATCCTTTACCATGGGCGGTAGCGGCGGCGGTATCGCTTATAACCGTGAAGAGTTTGAAGAAATTTGCGCCCGCGGTCTGGATCTCTCTCCGACCAAAGAGTTGCTGATTGATGAGTCGCTGATCGGCTGGAAAGAGTACGAGATGGAAGTGGTGCGTGATAAAAACGACAACTGCATCATCGTCTGCTCTATCGAAAACTTTGATGCGATGGGCATCCACACCGGTGACTCCATCACTGTCGCGCCAGCCCAAACGCTGACCGACAAAGAATATCAAATCATGCGTAACGCCTCGATGGCGGTGCTGCGTGAAATCGGCGTTGAAACCGGTGGTTCCAACGTCCAGTTTGCGGTGAACCCGAAAAACGGTCGCCTGATTGTTATCGAAATGAACCCACGCGTGTCCCGTTCTTCGGCGCTGGCGTCGAAAGCGACCGGTTTCCCGATTGCTAAAGTGGCGGCGAAACTGGCGGTGGGTTACACCCTCGACGAACTGATGAACGACATCACTGGCGGACGTACTCCGGCCTCCTTCGAGCCGTCCATCGACTATGTGGTTACTAAAATTCCTCGCTTCAACTTCGAAAAATTCGCCGGTGCTAACGACCGTCTGACCACTCAGATGAAATCGGTTGGCGAAGTGATGGCGATTGGTCGCACGCAGCAGGAATCCCTGCAAAAAGCGCTGCGCGGCCTGGAAGTCGGTGCGACTGGATTCGACCCGAAAGTGAGCCTGGATGACCCGGAAGCGTTAACCAAAATCCGTCGCGAACTGAAAGACGCAGGCGCAGAGCGTATCTGGTACATCGCCGATGCTTTCCGCGCGGGCCTGTCTGTGGACGGCGTCTTCAACCTGACTAACATTGACCGCTGGTTCCTGGTACAGATTGAAGAACTGGTGCGTCTGGAAGAGAAAGTGGCGGAAGTGGGCATCACTGGCCTGAACGCTGAATTCCTGCGCCAGCTGAAACGCAAAGGCTTTGCCGATGCGCGCTTGGCAAAACTGGCGGGCGTACGCGAAGCGGAAATACGTAAGCTGCGTGACCAATATGACCTGCACCCGGTCTACAAGCGCGTGGATACCTGTGCGGCAGAGTTTGCCACCGACACCGCTTACATGTACTCCACTTATGAAGAAGAGTGCGAAGCGAATCCGTCTACCGACCGTGAAAAAATCATGGTGCTTGGCGGCGGTCCAAACCGTATCGGTCAGGGTATCGAATTCGACTACTGCTGCGTACACGCCTCGCTGGCGCTGCGTGAAGACGGTTACGAAACCATTATGGTTAACTGTAACCCGGAAACCGTCTCTACCGACTACGACACTTCCGACCGCCTCTACTTCGAGCCGGTAACTCTGGAAGATGTGCTGGAAATCGTGCGTATCGAGAAGCCGAAAGGCGTTATCGTCCAGTACGGCGGTCAGACCCCGCTGAAACTGGCGCGTGCACTGGAAGCCGCTGGCGTACCGGTTATCGGCACCAGCCCGGATGCTATCGACCGTGCGGAAGACCGTGAACGCTTCCAGCATGCGGTTGACCGTCTGAAACTGAAACAACCGGCGAACGCCACCGTTACTGCTATTGAAATGGCAGTTGAGAAGGCAAAAGAGATTGGCTACCCGCTGGTGGTGCGTCCGTCTTACGTTCTCGGCGGTCGGGCGATGGAAATCGTCTATGACGAAGCTGACCTGCGTCGCTACTTCCAGACGGCGGTTAGCGTATCTAACGATGCGCCAGTGTTGCTGGATCACTTCCTTGATGACGCAGTAGAAGTTGACGTGGATGCCATCTGCGACGGCGAAATGGTGCTGATTGGCGGCATCATGGAGCACATCGAGCAGGCGGGCGTGCACTCCGGTGACTCCGCATGTTCGCTGCCAGCGTACACCTTAAGTCAGGAAATTCAGGATGTGATGCGCCAGCAGGTGCAGAAACTGGCCTTCGAATTGCAGGTGCGCGGCCTGATGAATGTGCAGTTTGCGGTGAAAAACAACGAAGTCTACCTGATTGAAGTTAACCCGCGTGCGGCGCGTACCGTTCCGTTCGTCTCCAAAGCCACCGGCGTACCGCTGGCAAAAGTGGCGGCGCGTGTGATGGCTGGCAAATCGCTGGCTGAGCAGGGCGTAACCAAAGAAGTTATCCCGCCGTACTACTCGGTGAAAGAAGTGGTGCTGCCGTTCAATAAATTCCCGGGCGTTGACCCGCTGTTAGGGCCAGAAATGCGCTCTACCGGGGAAGTCATGGGCGTGGGCCGCACCTTCGCTGAAGCGTTTGCCAAAGCGCAGCTGGGCAGCAACTCCACCATGAAGAAACACGGTCGTGCGCTGCTTTCCGTGCGCGAAGGCGATAAAGAACGCGTGGTGGACCTGGCGGCAAAACTGCTGAAACAGGGCTTCGAGCTGGATGCGACCCACGGCACGGCGATTGTGCTGGGCGAAGCGGGTATCAATCCGCGTCTGGTAAACAAGGTGCATGAAGGTCGTCCGCACATTCAGGACCGCATCAAGAATGGCGAATATACCTACATCATCAACACCACTTCAGGTCGTCGCGCGATTGAAGACTCCCGCGTGATCCGTCGCAGTGCGCTGCAATATAAAGTGCATTATGACACCACCCTGAACGGTGGTTTCGCTACCGCGATGGCGCTGAATGCCGATGCGACCGAAAAAGTAATTTCGGTGCAGGAAATGCACGCGCAGATCAAATAATAGCGTGTCATGGCGGATATTTTTCATCCGCTAATTTGATCGAATAACTAATACGGTTCTCTGATGAGGACCGTTTTTTTTGCCCATTAAGTAAATCTTTTGGGGAATCGATATTTTTGATGACATAAGCAGGATTTAGCTCACACTTATCGACGGTGAAGTTGCATACTATCGATATATCCACAATTTTAATATGGCCTTGTTTAATTGCTTCAAAACGAGTCATAGCCAGACTTTTAATTTGTGAAACTGGAGTTCGTATGTGTGAAGGATATGTTGAAAAACCACTCTACTTGTTAATCGCCGAATGGATGATGGCTGAAAATCGGTGGGTGATAGCAAGAGAGATCTCTATTCATTTCGATATTGAACACAGCAAGGCGGTTAATACCCTGACTTATATTCTGTCGGAAGTCACAGAAATAAGCTGCGAAGTTAAGATGATCCCTAATAAGCTGGAAGGGCGGGGATGCCAGTGTCAGCGACTGGTTAAAGTGGTCGATATCGATGAGCAAATTTACGCGCGCCTGCGCAATAACAGTCGGGAAAAATTAGTCGGCGTAAGAAAGACACCGCGTATTCCTGCCGTTCCGCTCACGGAACTTAACCGCGAGCAGAAGTGGCAGATGATGTTGTCAAAGAGTATGCGTCGTTAATTTTATCTCGTTGATACCGGGCGTCCTGCTTGCCAGATACGATGTTGTAGCATCTTATCCAGCAACCAGGTCGCATCCGGCAAGATCACCGTTTAGGCGTCACATCCGTCGTCCCCTGCAAACGGGGGCGATTTTCCTCCATTTGCCTCAGTGGCTGCGTTTCATGTAACGATGCATGACAGCGCCCGACAAGATCCTGATACTCTTTGGTATTCAACCGTTTCCAGTGTAACTCGTCGTCACTAACACTGCGTACAGCGCGGGCTGGCGTACCCATCAACAACTGGCGTTTCTCGCCGTGAAAGCCTGCTTTGACAAAGCTCATGGCGGCAACAATGCTCTCTTCGCCAATGACCGCGCCATCCATAATCACGCTGTTCATCCCGACCAATGCATCGCGACCAATCACACAACCATGCAGGATCGCTCCGTGCCCGATATGGCCGTTTTCCCCAACGACGGTATCAGTGTCGCAGTAGCCATGCATAATGCAGCCATCCTGAATATTGGCTCCCGTTTGCACGATCAACCGCCCGTAGTCACCACGCAGTGAGGCGAGTGGGCCAATGTAGACACCGGCTCCCACAATCACATCGCCAATCAAGACTGCACTGGGATGGACAAACGCCGTCGGGTGAACCACCGGAATTAACCCCTCAAAGGCGTAATAGCTCACGGTTGTTAACGTCCTTTCCACACCGGATCGCGCTTCTCGGCAAACGCCAGCGGCCCTTCAATGGCATCTTCCGAATGCAGAACCGATGGATAGTGTTTCAACACGCCGCTGCGAATATAGCGATACGCTTCTTCTACCGGCATTTCGCTGGTGGTGCGGTAGATCTCTTTCAGCGCCGCAATCGCCAGCGGGGCGCTGTTAACCAGCTGCTGAGCCAGTTCGCGGGCGTTATCCATCAGTTCCGCCTGGCTAACCACGCGGTTGACTATCCCCCAACGCAGCGCCTCTTCTGCGCCCATTCGTCTGCCGGTCATCACCATTTCATTGACGATGGCAGGCGGCAGGATCTTCGGCAGACGCAGCACACCGCCGCTGTCAGGAACGATGCCCAGTTTGGCTTCCGGCAGGGCGAAGCTGGCGTTATCGGCACAAACAATAAAATCTGCCGCCAGCGCCAGTTCGAAACCGCCGCCAAAGGCGTAGCCGTTCACAGCTGCGATAACCGGTTTGTCGAGATTGAAAATTTCGGTTAATCCCGCAAAACCACCCGGGCCAAAGTCAGCATCCGGTGCTTCGCCTTCTGCTGCCGCTTTTAAATCCCAGCCCGCGGAAAAGAATTTCTCTCCGGCACCGGTAATAATGGCGACACGTAATTGCGGATCGTCACGGAAATTTAGAAATACTTCGCCCATTTCAAAGCTGGTTTTTGCATCAATAGCATTCGCTTTTGGGCGATCAAGGGTAATTTCCAGAATTGATCCATTGCGGGTCAGATGTAATGATTCACTCATTCCTTTTCTCCATTTTTGCTTTTTCAGGGACGACAACATCCCTGCAAAAAATGCATATTGTTTTAGAACGTGATTATTAGCTTGCAGGGTAGTTCCCTGCCGTTTCATTTATTTCAGATTCTTTCTAATTATTTTCCCCGAGCAATTACGTGGCAGATCTTTTCTGATCTCCAGATAAGAGGGCACTTTAAATTTCGCCATATTTTGTTCGCAGAAGCGAAAAAATTCCTCTTCGCTCAATGTTTCACCTTCATTCAGCACCACAAATGCTTTGATGGCTTCATCGCGAATCGAATCTTTAATACCCACAACCACGATGTCCTGAATTTTCGGATGGGTGGCGATGATATTTTCCAGCTCCACGCAGGAGACATTCTCGCCACCGCGTTTGATCATATTGCAGCGGCGATCGACGACATAAAAAAAGCCTTCTTCGTCGCGGTATCCGGTATCGCCGGTATGCAGCCAGCCATCAGCTTCCAGCACTTTTGCAGTGGCTTTCGGGTTGAGAAAATACTCTTTGAAGATGGTTTTCCCTGGTACGCCTTTAATACAGATTTCACCGATCTCACCTGCCGGGAGCGGGCGATTGTGATCGTCGCGGATCTCCGCTTCGTAGCAAAACCCCGCCCGACCAATCGACGGCCAGCGTCGTTTATCGCCAGGGCGATCGCCGATAATGCCCACAATGGTTTCCGTCATCCCATAAGACGTCAGCAAGCGAACGCCGAAGCGTTCACAAAACGCATCTTTTTCCTGCTCCGACAAGTTGAGATAAAACATCACTTCCCGCAGGCGGTGTTGCCGATCGTTCGCTGAAGGCGGCTGCACCATCAACGTACGAATCATCATCGGAATACATTCGGTAACGGTGGCGCGGTACTTCTGCACCTGTCCCCAGAAGGCGCGGGCGCTGTATTTCTCGACCAGCACAAAGGTGGCCCCGGCAGAAAACGCCGCCATCGCCGCAGTACACTGGCAATCGATATGAAACGCAGGCATTACCGTCAGGTAGACGTCATCGTCACGCAGTGCACACTGCCAGGCGGAGTAATATCCAGCGAAGCGCAGGTTGTAATGGGTAATCACCACACCTTTCGGTCGGGAGGTGGTGCCGGAGGTGAAGAGAATTTCCGCCGTATCGTCAGTCGATAGCGGCGGTGCATAGCACAAGGTGGCAGGTTGTTGATTTTTCAGTTGAGTAAACGAACTCACGCCATCATCAGCGGGAAGTGCCACATCTGTCAGGCAAATGTGCCGCAACTGAGTGGCATCTTCCTGCTGAATCTGTTGATACATAGGATAAAATTGCGCACTGGTCACCAGCAGGCAAGCCTGGCTATTTTGCAAGATCCACGCGCTTTCCTCGCGCAACAGGCGGGCGTTAATCGGCACCATAATCGCGCCAATTTTTGCCAGCCCGAACCAGCAAAAGATAAATTCCGGGCAGTTGTCGAGATGTAGTGCAACCTTGTCGCCTTTGCGAATCCCCAGCGTATAAAACAGGTTTGCCGTGCGGTTAATCTCCTGATTTAACTCAAGATAACTATACCGGTTAACGACTCCGCCGCTGGATTCACAAATCAGCGCCGTTTTATGACCGTAAACGTCCGCCAGATCGTCCCACATTTGACGTAGATGTTGTCCGCCAATGATATCCATTGCACCTCTATCCATTTTTGTTCGTTTGTTATTGGGCGGGCGTTAGTCAGGCAAGCCGACTGACGCCACGCGTTTAGTCCTCAACTTTGGCCAGACCTTTGCTGACCAACTCCTGAATGTCGTTTTCGCTGTAGCCGATATTTTTCAAAATGGCAGCCGTGTCCATGCCATGTGAGGGCATTCCGCGCCAGATTTGTCCGGGGTTATTTTTGAATTTCGGCATGATGTTCGGCCCTTTGCAGGTGCGACCATCCATCGTTTGCCACTGAGTGATTGATTCACGGGCAACATACTGTGGATTGCTTTCCAGTTCCGGTACGGTCAGTACTTTGGCACAGGCGATATTCAGTTCGGCAAAGCGTTCTTTAACTTCTGCGATGGTATGTGCCGCCAGCCAGGCATCGAGTTTTTCTTCTACCAGTGGGCCGTAAGGGCATTCGATACGGTGGATAAGCTGAGTGCCTTCCGGGATTTCCGGTGTACCGAGTAGATGTGCGAGGCCAATATCTTTAAAGCACTCTTCAATTTGGGTTATGCCCACCAGTTCCATCACGATGTAGCCGTCGGCGCATTTATACAGACCGCAACCGGCGTAGTAGGGATCTTTACCTTTGCTCATGCGCGGGCACATTTCGCCGCCGTTGAAGTAATCCATCATGAAGTACTGGCCCATACGCAGCATCACTTCATACATGGCGATGTCGATACTTTCGCCTTTACCGGTTTCACGCGCTTTATGCAGTGCTGCCAGCGCCGCCGTGGTGGCGGTCAGGCCAGAAAAGTAATCGGCGGTATACGGGAAGGCAGGCATTGGCTGGTCAACATCACCGTTCTGAATCAGGTAACCACTGAAGGCCTGGGCGATGGTGTTATAGGCCGGAAGATTGGTGTACTCCTCGGTGCCGTACTGACCAAAACCGGACAGGTGAGCGATAACCAGTTTCGGGTTGTGCTGCCACAGTACTTCATCGGTAATGCCACGACGGGCAAAGGCCGGACCTTTACTGGCTTCGATGAAGATATCGGTGGTTTCCATTAATTTCAGAAACGCTTCGCGGCCTTCATCTTTGAAAATATTTAACGACAGCGCGTGCAAATTGCGGCGGGAGAGCTGCGGGTAGTTCGGTTGAACGCGAATGGTGTCGGCCCAGGCGACGTTCTCGATCCAAATAACTTCCGCGCCCCATTCTGCGAACATTTGTCCGGCAAACGGTCCGGCGATTTCGATACCGGAGAAGACAACGCGCAATCCGGCCAGCGGTCCGAATTTCGGCATGGGTAGATGATCCATTATTAGCTCCTGAAAAATTTATGTAGCGCATGACTGCCGGATGCGGCGTAAACGCCTTATCCGGCCTACATTCGTGCTCCCGTAGGCCTGATAAGACGCGTCAGCGTCGCATCAGGCAGCGCACGGACTTAGCGGTATTGCTTCAGCACCGCACGACCCAGCGTCAGGATCTGCATTTCGTCAGATCCTCCGGAAACGCGGTCTACACGCAGGTCACGCCAGAAGCGGCTGATGCGGTGGTTGCCCGCAATCCCGACACCGCCCAGCACCTGCATTGCGCTATCCACCACTTCAAATGCCGCATTGGCGCAGAAGTATTTGCACATCGCTGCATCGCCAGAGGTGATGGTGCCGTTGTCTGCTTTCCACGCTGCTTCATACAGCATGTTTTTCATGGAGTTTAATTTGATCGCCATGTGGGCGAATTTTTCCTGAATCAACTGGAAACGACCAATAGCCTCGCCAAACTGCACGCGCTGGTTGGCGTAGCGCGCCGCATCTTCAAAGGCGCACATCGCCGTACCGTAGTTGGTCAGGGCTACCAGGAAACGTTCATGGTCGAACTCTTCTTTGACGCGGTTAAAGCCGTTACCTTCCCGACCGAACATGTCTTTCTCGTCCAGTTCCACATCGTCAAAGGTGATTTCACAGCAGCTATCCATACGCAGACCGAGCTTCTCAAGTTTGGTCACTTTGATGCCCGGTTTGCTCATATCAACAAACCATTCGGTGTAGACAGGTTTGTCCGGAGAAGCCCCGTCGTGCGCCATCACCACGATGTACGGGGTGTAGGCGCTACTGGTAATAAAACACTTACTACCATTAAGATAAATCTTACCATTTCTACGGGTATAAGTCGTTTTCAGGCTACCCACGTCGGAGCCCGCGCCCGGTTCGGTAATCGCTGAGTTCCACATCTGCTTACCGGTGCCGCGGAAAGCCATAATCTTGTCGATCTGCTCTTGTGTGCCTTCGCGCAGGAAGGTATTGAACCCGCCCGGCAACTGGTACAGTACATAGGTTGGTGCCCCCAGACGTCCCAGCTCCATCCACACGGCGGCGAGAGTAACAAACCCCGCGTCCAGACCACCGTGCTCTTCAGGGATCAGCAGACTGTCGATACCCATATCCGCCAGTGCTTTGACAAAACGTTCCGGGTAGACGCTGTCACGGTCGCACTCGGCAAAATAGGCCTCCCAGTTTTCGCTGGCCATCAGTTCGCGGATACCGGCGACAAACAGTTCCTGCTCATCATTTAAATTAAAATCCATCTTTCAACCTCTTGATATTTTGGGGGTTAATTAATCTTTCCAGTTCTGTTTCGCGTCTTTAATAAAGGAGAGCGTCACCATAATGTTGACGAAGAACAGCGGGCATCCTCCGGCGATAATGGCGGTTTGAATCGGTTTCAGGCCGCCGAGCGCCAGCAGAACAATACCGATAATGCCAACCAGAATTGACCAACCGATACGCACCAGCAGCGGCGGCTCTTCACCATCGCGTACTTCGCGGCAAGTGGACATCGCCAGGGTATAAGAGCAGGCGTTAACCAGCGTAACGGTGGCAATAAAGCAGAGGATGAAGAAGCCCCACATGGTGGCGGTGCTGAGTGGCAGAGCGGCCCAGGTTTCGATGATGGCGCGCGCCACACCGTACTGTTCGATCAGATTTGGAATGTTGATGATGTTTTTATCTATCAACAGCAGAGTGTTACTACCGAGCACGGTCCACAGGATCCAGGTTGACGCTGTCAGCCCCATCACCATGCCGAAGCACAGTTCACGCACAGTACGACCACGGGAGATGCGGGCGAGGAAGATACTCATCTGGATAGCGTAAATCACCCACCATGCCCAGTAGAACACGGTCCAGCCCTGCGGGAAGCCGCCTTTAGCGATGGGATCGGTATAGAACAACATGCGCGGCAGATACATCAGCAACATCCCCACCGAATCGGTGAAGTAGTTCATGATGAAGCTGGCACCGCTGACGATGAACACCCAACCCAGCATCAGGAAGCTCAGGTAACTACGCACGTCACTGGCGATACGTACCCCTTTTTGCAGACCGCAGGCGACGCAAATGGCGTTGAGGATAATCCAGCAGGTAATGATGATAGCGTCCAGTTGCAGGGTATGCGGAATGCCAAACAACCATTGCATACACTCGGTCACCAGCGGCGTGGCAAGGCCCAGACTGGTACCCATCGCGAAGATCAAGGCGACGAGATAGAAGTTGTCGACGATGGTACCGAACAACCCTTTGGCGTGTTTTTCACCTACCAGCGGCACCAGTGTCGAGCTGGGGCGAATCACTTCCATTTTGCGGACAAAGAAGAAGTAAGCGAAGGCGACTGAAAGGAAGCTGTAAGTGGCCCACGGCAGGGGTCCCCAGTGGAACAAGCTGTAAGCCAGCCCCAACTCTTTCGCTCCTGTCGAGTTCGGTTCTAAGCCAAACGGCGGGGTGGAGATGTAGTAGTAGATCTCAATCGATCCCCAGAACAGTACGGCAGCAGACGTACAGGAGGCGAACATCATAAAGATCCAACTGGCGGTACTAAATTCAGGTGGTTCGTTACCTAAACGCTTTTTGGCATACGGGCCAAACACCAGCCAGAACCAACCGAAAAGCATCACCACCATATACCATTCAAATGCCCATCCCCATACATTGGTGACGTAACTGAATACAGCATTAATAACGATATTCGCCGCATCCAGATCTCTGACTGTAAGCCAACAAAGTATGCCGACGATTATTAATGGCGGAAAGAAAACCTTCGGTTCTATTCCCGTTTTTCTCTTTTCATTCTTCATGAGTTAATTCCACTGTGAAAACGAATATTTATTTTGCGTTCCCGTTTGTTTTATTTTTGTTAACATTTAATATAATTATTATTAACCTCGTGGACGCGTTAATGGCTAACTCATAATGGGTATTCAATAAGCTGCATTCTGTGATTGTTATCACATTTTTGTTTCGGGTGAATAGAGGGCGTTTTTTCGTTAATTTTGATTAATAATCAGTTTGTTATGCTCTGTTGTGAGTAAAAAAATAACATCTGACTTTCAATATTGGTGATCCATAAAACAATATTGAAAATTTCTTTTTGCTACGCCATGTTTTCAATATTGGTGAGGAACTTAACAATATTGAAAGTTGGATTTATCTGCGTGTGACATTTTCAATATTGGTGATTAAAGTTTTATTTCCAAATTAAAGGGCGTGATATCTGTAATTAACACCACCGATATGAACGACGTTTCCTTCATGATTTCTGGAGATGCAATGAAGATTATTACTTGCTATAAGTGCGTGCCTGATGAACAGGATATTGCGGTCAATAATGCTGATGGTTCATTAGACTTCAGCAAAGCCGATGCCAAAATAAGCCAATACGATCTCAACGCTATTGAAGCGGCTTGCCAGCTAAAGCAACAGGCAGCAGAGGCGCAGGTGACAGCCTTAAGTGTGGGCGGTAAAGCCCTGACCAACGCCAAAGGGCGTAAAGATGTGCTATCGCGCGGCCCGGATGAACTGATTGTGGTGATTGATGACCAGTTCGAGCAGGCACTGCCGCAACAAACGGCGAGCGCACTGGCTGCAGCCGCCCAGAAAGCAGGCTTTGATCTGATCCTCTGTGGCGATGGTTCTTCCGACCTTTATGCCCAGCAGGTTGGTCTGCTGGTGGGCGAAATCCTCAATATTCCGGCAGTTAACGGCGTCAGCAAAATTATCTCCCTGACGGCAGATACCCTCACCGTTGAGCGCGAACTGGAAGATGAAACCGAAACCTTAAGCATTCCGCTGCCTGCGGTTGTTGCTGTTTCCACTGATATCAACTCCCCACAAATTCCTTCGATGAAAGCCATTCTCGGCGCGGCGAAAAAGCCAGTCCAGGTATGGTCGGCGGCGGATATCGGTTTTAACGCAGAGGCAGCCTGGTCAGAACAACAGGTTGCCGCGCCGAAACAGCGCGAGCGTCAGCGCATCGTGATTGAAGGCGACGGCGAAGAACAGATCGCCGCATTTGCTGAAAATCTTCGCAAAGTCATTTAATTACAGGGGATGCTATGAACACGTTTTCTCAAGTCTGGGTATTCAGCGATACCCCTTCTCGTCTGCCGGAACTGATGAACGGTGCGCAGGCTTTAGCTAATCAAATCAACACCTTTGTCCTCAATGATGCCGACGGCGCACAGGCAATCCAGCTCGGCGCTAATCATGTCTGGAAATTAAACGGCAAACCGGACGATCGGATGATCGAAGATTACGCCAGTGTCATGGCTGACACTATTCGCCAGCACGGCGCAGACGGCCTGGTGCTGTTGCCAAACACCCGTCGCGGCAAATTACTGGCGGCAAAACTGGGTTATCGCCTTAAAGCGGCGGTGTCTAACGATGCCAGCACCGTCAGCGTACAGGACGGTAAAGCAACAGTGAAACACATGGTTTACGGCGGCCTGGCGATTGGCGAAGAACGCATTGCCACGCCGTATGCGGTACTGACCATCAGCAGTGGCACGTTCGATGCGGCTCAGCCAGACGCGTCACGCACTGGCGAAACGCACACCGTGGAGTGGCAGGCTCCGGCTGTGGCGATTACCCGCACGGCAACCCAGGCGCGCCAGAGCAACAGCGTCGATCTCGACAAAGCCCGTCTGGTGGTCAGCGTCGGTCGCGGCATTGGCAGCAAAGATAACATTGCGCTGGCAGAACAGCTTTGCAAGGCGATAGGTGCGGAGTTGGCCTGTTCTCGTCCGGTGGCGGAAAACGAAAAATGGATGGAGCACGAACGCTATGTCGGTATCTCCAACCTGATGCTGAAACCTGAATTGTATCTGGCGGTGGGGATCTCCGGGCAGATCCAGCACATGGTTGGTGCTAATGCATCGCAAACCATTTTCGCCATCAATAAAGATAAAAATGCGCCGATCTTCCAGTACGCGGATTACGGCATTGTTGGCGATGCCGTGAAGATCCTTCCGGCACTGATCGCAGCTTTAGCGCGTTGATCCACTCTGGCAGGGCTGCATTACGGTCCTGCCGCTGACAGGGAGCTCTTATGTCCGAAGATATCTTTGACGCCATCATCGTCGGTGCAGGGCTTGCCGGTTCGGTTGCCGCACTGGTGCTCGCCCGCGAAGGTGCGCAAGTGTTAGTTATCGAGCGTGGCAATTCCGCAGGTGCCAAGAACGTCACCGGCGGGCGTCTCTATGCCCACAGTCTGGAACACATTATTCCAGGTTTCGCCGAATCCGCCCCCGTAGAACGCCTGATCACCCATGAAAAACTCGCGTTTATGACGGAAAAGTCAGCGATGACTATGGACTACTGCAACGGTGACGAAACCTCGCCATCCCAGCGTTCTTACTCCGTTTTGCGCAGTAAATTTGATGCCTGGTTGATGGAGCAGGCCGAAGAAGCGGGCGCGCAGTTAATTACCGGGATCCGCGTCGATAACCTCGTACAGCGCGATGGCAAAGTCGTCGGTGTAGAAGCCGATGGCGATGTGATTGAAGCGAAAACGGTGATCCTTGCTGATGGGGTGAACTCCATCCTTGCCGAAAAATTGGGGATGGCAAAACGCGTCAAACCGACGGATGTGGCGGTTGGCGTGAAGGAACTGATCGAGTTACCGAAGTCGGTAATCGAAGACCGTTTTCAGTTGCAGGGTAATCAGGGCGCGGCTTGCCTGTTTGCGGGATCACCTACTGATGGCCTGATGGGCGGCGGTTTTCTTTATACCAATGAAAACACCCTGTCGCTGGGGCTGGTTTGTGGTCTGCATCATCTGCATGACGCGAAAAAATCGGTGCCGCAAATGCTGGAAGATTTCAAACAACATCCGGCCGTTGCACCGCTGATCGCGGGTGGCAAGCTGGTGGAATATTCCGCTCACGTAGTGCCGGAAGCAGGCATCAACATGCTGCCGGAGTTGGTTGGTGATGGCGTATTGATTGCCGGTGATGCCGCCGGAATGTGTATGAACCTCGGTTTTACCATTCGCGGTATGGATCTGGCGATTGCCGCCGGGGAAGCCGCAGCAAAAACCGTGCTTTCAGCGATGAAAAGCGACGATTTCAGTAAGCAAAAACTCGCGGAATATCGTCAGCATCTGGAGAGTGGCCCGCTGCGCGATATGCGCATGTACCAGAAACTACCGGCGTTCCTTGATAACCCACGCATGTTTAGCGGCTACCCGGAACTGGCGGTGGGCGTGGCGCGTGACCTGTTCACCATTGACGGCAGTGCGCCGGAACTGATGCGCAAGAAAATCCTCCGCCACGGCAAGAAAGTGGGCTTCATCAATCTGATCAAGGATGGCATGAAAGGAGTGACCGTTTTATGACTTCTCCCGTCAATGTGGACGTCAAACTGGGCGTCAATAAATTCAATGTCGATGAAGAGCATCCACACATTGTTGTGAAGGCCGATGCCGATAAACAGGCCCTGGAGCTGCTGGTGAAAGCGTGCCCCGCAGGTCTGTACAAGAAGCAGGATGACGGCAGTGTGCGCTTCGATTACGCCGGATGTCTGGAGTGCGGCACCTGTCGCATTCTGGGGCTGGGGTCGGCGCTGGAACAGTGGGAATACCCGCGCGGCACCTTTGGTGTGGAGTTCCGTTACGGCTGATGTTGGTTTGATACGTAACGCCGTACTGACTCTCATTGCAAAAAACAGGAATAATCCATGCAACCGTCCAGAAACTTTGACGATCTTAAATTCTCCTCTATTCACCGCCGCATTTTGCTGTGGGGAAGCGGTGGTCCGTTTCTGGATGGTTATGTACTGGTAATGATTGGCGTGGCGCTGGAGCAACTGACTCCGGCGCTGAAACTGGACGCTGACTGGATTGGCTTGCTGGGCGCGGGAACGCTCGCCGGGCTGTTCGTTGGCACATCGCTGTTTGGCTATATCTCCGATAAAGTCGGACGGCGCAAAATGTTCCTCATTGATATCATCGCCATCGGCGTGATATCGGTGGCGACGATGTTTGTTTCATCCCCCGTCGAACTGTTGGTGATGCGGGTACTTATCGGCATTGTCATCGGTGCAGATTATCCCATCGCCACCTCAATGATCACCGAGTTCTCCAGTACCCGTCAGCGGGCATTTTCCATCAGCTTTATCGCCGCCATGTGGTATGTCGGCGCGACCTGCGCCGATCTGGTCGGCAACTGGCTTTATGATGTGGAAGGCGGCTGGCGCTGGATGCTGGGTAGCGCAGCGATCCCCTGTTTGTTGATTTTGATTGGTCGATTCGAACTGCCTGAATCTCCCCGCTGGTTATTACGCAAAGGGCGAGTAAAAGAGTGCGAAGAGATGATGATAAAACTGTTTGGCGAACCGGTGGCTTTCGATGAAGAGCAGCCGCAGCAAACCCGTTTTCGCGATCTGTTTAATCGCCGCCATTTTCCTTTTGTTCTGTTTGTTGCCGCCATCTGGACCTGCCAGGTGATCCCAATGTTCGCCATTTACACCTTTGGTCCGCAAATCGTTGGTTTGTTGGGATTGGGGGTTGGCAAAAACGCGGCACTGGGGAATGTGGTGATTAGCCTGTTCTTTATGCTCGGCTGTATTCCGCCGATGCTGTGGCTAAACACTGCCGGACGGCGTCCATTGTTGATTGGCAGCTTTGCCATGATGACGCTGGCGCTGGCGGTTTTGGGGCTGATCCCGGATATGGGGATCTGGCTGGTAGTGATGGCCTTTGCGGTGTATGCCTTTTTCTCTGGCGGGCCGGGTAATTTGCAGTGGCTCTATCCTAATGAACTCTTCCCGACAGATATCCGCGCCTCTGCCGTGGGCGTGATTATGTCCTTAAGCCGTATTGGCACCATTGTTTCGACCTGGGCACTACCGATCTTTATCAATAATTACGGTATCAGTAACACGATGCTAATGGGGGCGGGTATCTCGCTGTTTGGCTTGTTGATTTCCGTAGCGTTTGCCCCGGAGACTCGAGGAATGTCACTGGCGCAGACCAGCAATATGATGATCCGCGGGCAGAGAATGGGATAATTTGTTCAGATTTCTCTCTTTTCTGAATCAATATTATTGACTATAAGCCGCGTGAATATATGACTACACTTTGTGGGAAAACAAAGGCGTAAACACGCGGGCTAATAACTATGATCCTCATCATTTATGCGCATCCGTATCCGCATCATTCCCATGCGAATAAACGGATGCTTGAACAGGCAAGGACGCTGGAAGGCGTCGAAATTCGCTCTCTTTATCAACTCTATCCTGACTTCAATATCGATATTGCCGCCGAGCAGGAGGCGCTCTCTCGCGCCGATCTGATCGTCTGGCAGCACCCGATGCAGTGGTACAGCATTCCTCCGCTTCTTAAACTTTGGATCGATAAAGTTTTGTCGCACGGCTGGGCTTACGGTCACGGCGGCACGGCGCTGCATGGCAAACATTTGCTGTGGGCGGTGACGACCGGCGGCGGGGAAAGCCATTTTGAAATTGGTGCGCATCCGGGCTTTGATGTGCTGTCGCAGCCGCTACAGGCGACGGCAATCTACTGCGGGCTGAACTGGCTGCCACCGTTTGCCATGCACTGTACCTTTATTTGTGACGACGAAACCCTCGAAGGGCAGGCGCGCCACTATAAGCAACGTCTGCTGGAATGGCAGGAGGCACATCATGGATAGTCATACGCTGGTTCAGGCGCTGATCTACCTCGGATCGGCGGCGCTGATTGTACCCATTGCGGTACGCCTCGGTCTGGGATCAGTACTTGGCTACCTGATTGCAGGCTGCATTATTGGCCCGTGGGGGTTGCGGCTGGTGACCGATGCCGAATCTATTCTGCACTTTGCTGAAATTGGTGTGGTGCTGATGCTGTTTATTATCGGCCTCGAACTCGATCCACAAAGGCTGTGGAAGCTGCGTGCGGCGGTGTTCGGCGGTGGCGCATTACAGATGGTGATTTGCGGCGGCCTGCTGGGGCTGTTCTGCATGTTACTTGGGCTGCGCTGGCAGGTCGCGGAATTGATCGGCATGACGCTGGCGCTCTCCTCTACGGCGATTGCCATGCAGGCGATGAATGAACGCAATCTGATGGTGACGCAAATGGGTCGCAGTGCCTTTGCGGTGCTGCTGTTCCAGGATATTGCGGCGATCCCGCTGGTGGCGATGATTCCGCTACTGGCGGCGAGCAGTGCCTCGACGACGATGGGCGCATTTGCTCTCTCGGCGTTAAAAGTGGCGGGTGCGCTGGTACTGGTGGTATTGCTGGGGCGCTATGTTACGCGTCCGGCGCTGCGTTTTGTTGCCCGCTCTGGCTTGCGGGAAGTGTTTAGTGCCGTGGCGTTATTCCTTGTGTTTGGCTTTGGTTTGCTGCTGGAAGAGGTCGGCTTGTCGATGGCGATGGGCGCGTTTCTGGCGGGCGTACTGCTGGCAAGCTCGGAATACCGTCATGCGCTGGAAAGCGATATCGAACCGTTTAAAGGTTTGCTGTTGGGGCTGTTTTTCATCGGTGTTGGCATGTCGATAGACTTTGGCACGCTGATTGAAAACCCATTGCGCATTGTCATTTTGCTGCTCGGTTTCCTCATCATCAAAATCGCCATGCTGTGGCTGATTGCCCGACCGTTGCAGGTGCCAAATAAACAGCGTCGCTGGTTTGCGGTGTTGTTAGGGCAGGGCAGTGAGTTTGCCTTTGTGGTATTTGGCGCGGCGCAGATGGCGAATGTGCTGGAGCCGGAGTGGGCGAAATCGCTGACCCTGGCGGTGGCGCTGTCGATGGCAGCAACGCCGATTCTGCTGGTGATCCTCAATCGCCTTGAGCAATCTTCTACTGAAGAGGCGCGTGAAGCCGATGAGATCGACGAAGAACAGCCGCGGGTAATCATTGCCGGATTCGGTCGTTTTGGGCAGATCACCGGACGTTTACTGCTCTCCAGCGGGGTGAAAATGGTGGTGCTCGATCACGATCCGGACCATATCGAAACGCTGCGTAAATTTGGTATGAAAGTGTTTTACGGCGATGCCACGCGGATGGATTTACTGGAATCTGCCGGAGCAGCGAAAGCGGAAGTGCTGATTAACGCTATTGACGATCCGCAAACCAACCTGCAACTGACGGAGATGGTGAAAGAACATTTCCCGCATTTGCAGATTATTGCCCGCGCCCGCGATGTCGACCACTACATTCGTTTGCGTCAGGCAGGCGTTGAAAAGCCGGAGCGTGAAACCTTTGAAGGTGCGCTGAAAACCGGGCGTCTGGCGCTGGAAAGTTTAGGTCTGGGGCCGTATGAAGCGCGAGAACGTGCCGATGTGTTCCGCCGCTTTAATATTCAGATGGTGGAAGAGATGGCAATGGTTGAGAATGACACCAAAGCCCGCGCGGCGGTCTATAAACGCACCAGCGCGATGTTAAGTGAGATCATCACCGAGGACCGCGAACATCTGTCATTAATTCAACGACATGGCTGGCAGGGAACAGAAGAAGGTAAACATACCGGCAACATGGCGGATGAACCGGAAACGAAACCCTCATCCTAATAAAGAGTGACGTAAATCACACTTTACAGCTAACTGTTTGTTTTTGTTTCATTGTAATGCGGCGAGTCCAGGGGGAGAGCGTGGACTCGCCAGCAGAATATAAAATTTTCCTCAACATCATCCTCGCACCAGTCGACGACGGTTTACGCTTTACGTATAGTGGCGACAATTTTTTTTATCGGGAAATCTCAATGATCAGTCTGATTGCGGCGTTAGCGGTAGATCGCGTTATCGGCATGGAAAACGCCATGCCGTGGAACCTGCCTGCCGATCTCGCCTGGTTTAAACGCAACACCTTAAATAAACCCGTGATTATGGGCCGCCATACCTGGGAATCCATCGGCCGTCCGTTGCCAGGACGCAAAAATATTATCCTCAGCAGTCAACCGGGTACGGACGATCGCGTAACGTGGGTGAAATCGGTGGATGAAGCCATCGCGGCGTGTGGTGACGTACCAGAAATCATGGTGATTGGCGGCGGTCGCGTTTATGAGCAGTTCCTGCCAAAAGCGCAAAAACTGTATCTGACGCATATCGACGCAGAAGTGGAAGGCGACACCCATTTCCCGGATTACGAGCCGGATGACTGGGAATCGGTATTCAGCGAATTCCACGACGCTGATGCGCAGAACTCTCATAGCTATTGCTTTGAGATTCTGGAGCGGCGGTAATTTTGTATATTAGAATTCCGGCATCACTGATACGTGCAGATATCCGTGTATACTAGACGTATAAATTGTACAGGAGCACGATATCATGACTGCAAAACGTACCACACAAAGTGTGACCGTCACCGTCGACCGTGAGTTAGTCAATCGCGCTCGTGATGCAGGCTTAAATATGAGCGCCACCCTTACGGTTGCGCTCAATGCTGAACTTAAAAAACATGCAGCAACACGTTGGCGTGAAGAGAACGCAGAAGCTATCGCTGCGTTAAATCAATTGGCTGATGAAACCGGATGTTTCTCTGATGAGTACCGGAGCTTCTAGCGATGCAATTTACGGTATACCGCAGTCGCAGCAGGAACGCCGCGTTTCCCTTTGTTATCGATGTTACCAGCGACATTATTGGTGTGATTAATCGCCGTATTGTTATTCCATTAACACCTATTGAACGATTTATCCGTATTCGCCCACCAGAACGGCTTAACCCAATCCTTTTACTGGTAGACGGCAAAGAATATGTGCTCATGACGCATGAGACTGCAACTGTTCCAGTTAACGCGCTGGGAACGAAATTTTGCGATGCCAGCGCGCACCGAACGTTGATTAAAGGAGCATTAGATTTTATGCTCGACGGGATTTAAGACGCGGCCGCCTCTCCCTCACCCATATCTTTATGCCGGTTCGACGGCTGGACAAAATACTGTTTATCTTCCCAGCGCAGGCAGGTTAATGACCCACCCCAGCAGCAGCCGGTATCCAGCGCGTAAATACCTTCCGGCGTACCTTTGCCTTCCAGCGATGCCCAGTGACCAAAGGCGATGCTGTATTCTTCAGCGACAGGGCCAGGAATCGCAAACCACGGTTTCAGTGGGGCAGGGGCTTCTTCCGGCGATTCTTTGCTGTACATATCCAGTTGGCCGTTTGGAAAGCAAAAACGCATACGGGTAAAGGCGTTGGTGATAAAACGCAATCTTCCCAGCCCCCGCAATTCCGGTGACCAGTTATTTGGCATATCGCCGTACATAGCGTCGAGAAAGAAGGGATAGGAGTCACTCGACAGCACCGCTTCTACATCGCGCGCGCACTCTTTGGCGGTCTGCAGATCCCACTGCGGCGTGATCCCTGCGTGGGCCATCACCAGCTTTTTCTCTTCGTCGATTTGCAGCAGAGGCTGGCGCCGCAGCCAGTTAAGCAGCTCGTCGGCATCCGGCGCTTCCAGCAGCGGTGTCAGGCGATCTTTCGGTTTATTGCGGCTGATCCCGGCAAATACCGCCAGCAGATGCAGATCGTGATTGCCCAGCACCAGACGTACGCTGTCGCCTAAGGATTTCACATAGCGCAGAACATCCAGCGAACCCGGGCCGCGCGCGACCAGATCGCCTGTCAGCCAGAGGGTATCTTTCCCAGGGGTAAATTCTACTTTATGCAGCAATGCGATCAGTTCATCGTAACAACCATGAACGTCGCCAATAAGGTATGTCGCCATATTCTTTTAATGAATGAGTGTGGGAACGGCGAGTCGGAATACGGGAATGTCGATGCTGAAAGGGACGCCATTTTCATCGATCATTTCGTAGTGACCCTGCATGGTGCCCAGCGGGGTTTCAATGATTGCACCGCTGGTGTACTGGTACTCTTCGCCAGGCGCGATAAGTGGCTGGACGCCAACCACTCCTTCGCCCTGGACTTCGGTTTCACGGCCATTGCCATTGGTGATCAGCCAGTAACGCCCCAACAACTGCACTGGCGCTCGCCCCAGATTGCGTATGGTTACGGTATAAGCAAAAACGTAACGTTCATTATCAGGTGAAGATTGTGCCTCAATGTAGACGCTTTGAACCTGAATACACACTCGGGGCGAATTGATCATCGTTAACTCTCCTGCAAAGGCGCGTTCTCCGCCAGATAGTTCGCCATCTGGCAATATTGCGCGACAGAGATATTTTCCGCTCGCATCGCCGGGTCGATCCCCATCCCTGTTAACACCTCGACGCTAAACAGGTTGCCGAGGCTGTTACGAATGGTTTTACGACGCTGGTTAAAGGCTTCGGTGGTGATGCGGCTCAACACACGAACATCTTTAACCGGGTGAGGCATCGTTGCATGAGGAACCAGGCGCACGACGGCGGAATCCACTTTGGGTGGTGGTGTAAAGGCTGACGGCGGTACTTCCAGTACCGGGATCACATTGCAATAGTATTGCGCCATGACGCTTAATCGACCATACGCTTTGCTGTTCGGTCCTGCAACCAGACGATTCACCACCTCTTTTTGCAACATAAAGTGCATGTCGGCAATGGCATCAGTATAGCTAAACAGATGGAACATCAACGGCGTGGAGATGTTATACGGCAGGTTGCCGAAAACACGCAGCGGCTGGCCCATTTTCTCTGCCAGTTCACCGAAGTTGAAGGTCATCGCATCCTGCTGATAAATAGTCAGTTTCGGGCCTAAGAACGGATGCGTTTGCAGGCGCGCTGCCAGATCACGGTCAAGTTCGATGACTGTCAGCTGGTCCAGTCGTTCGCCAACCGGTTCGGTTAAAGCTGCCAGACCGGGGCCGATTTCGACCATTGCCTGGCCCTTTTGCGGGTTAATGGCAGAAACAATACTGTCGATCACGAACTGATCGTTGAGAAAGTTTTGCCCGAAGCGTTTACGGGCTAAATGGCCCTGGTGGACTCGATTATTCATTGGGTATTAACAATCATTTTGATGGCGAGATTAAGCGCCGTAATAAAACTGCCGACATCGGCTTTGCCACGTCCCGCCAGTTCAAGCGCGGTGCCGTGGTCCACTGATGTGCGAATAAAGGGCAGGCCCAGCGTAATGTTCACACCGCGCCCGAAGCCCTGGTATTTTAGCACGGGAAGACCCTGATCGTGGTACATCGCCAGCACGGCGTCGGCGTTGTCGAGATATTTCGGCTGAAACAGGGTATCTGCCGGCAACGGCCCGTTGAGTTTCATCCCCTGCGTCCGCAGTTCGTCGAGAACGGGAATGATGGTGTCTATCTCTTCCGTGCCCATATGACCGCCTTCGCCCGCGTGCGGATTCAGCCCACAGACCAGAATGCGCGGTTCGGCAATACCAAATTTGATTCGCAGATCGTGATGCAAAATAGCAATCACTTCGTGCAGAAGCTCAGGGGTGATGGCGTCAGCAATATCGCGCAGCGGTAAATGCGTTGTTGCCAGCGCCACGCGAAGTTCTTCGGTCGCCAGCATCATCACCACTTTTTTCGCCTGCGAACGCTCTTCGAAAAACTCGGTATGTCCGGTAAACGGGATGCCAGCGTCGTTAATGACGCCTTTATGCACAGGCCCGGTAATCAGCGCGGCGAATTCACCTTTCAGGCAACCGTCGCACGCGCGCGCCAGCGTCTCCACCACATAATGCCCATTCTCCACTGCTAATTGTCCCGCAGTGACGGGTGCGCGTAGTGCAATGGGAAGCAGCGTCAGCGTTCCCGCAGATTGCGGTTGCGCAGGGGAGTCGGGGGAGTAAGGGCGGAGGGTGAGCGGTAAACCGAGCATTGCTGCCCGGTCGGTAAGGAGAGTGGCATCGGCACAAACAACCAGTTCTACTGGCCACTCTCGCTGTGCAAGCTGGACAACTAAGTCCGGGCCAATCCCGGCGGGTTCGCCGGGAGTGATCACAACACGTTGGGGTTTAACCATTAGTTGCTCAAAATTTTCACATAAGCGCTGGCGCGTTGTTCCTGCATCCAGCTTGCTGCTTCTTCCGAGAACTTACGGTTCATCAGCATGCGGTATGCACGATCTTTTTGCGCCGCATCGGTTTTATCGACATTACGGGTGTCCAGCAGTTCGATTAAATGCCAGCCGAATGAAGAGTGAACCGGTGCGCTCATTTGACCTTTATTCAGGCGGGTCAGGGCGTCACGGAAGGCTGGATCGAAAATATCTGGTGTAGCCCAGCCGAGATCGCCGCCCTGGTTAGCAGAACCTGGATCCTGCGAGAACTCTTTCGCTGCGGCAGCAAAAGTCGTTTTACCACTCTTGATATCAGCAGCAATCTGTTCCAGTTTCACACGGGCCTGTTCGTCAGTCATGATCGGCGACGGTTTCAGCAGAATATGGCGAGCATGAACTTCGGTCACCGAGATATTTTTGCTTTCGCCGCGAAGGTCGTTAACTTTCAGAATATGGAAGCCAACGCCGGAACGAATCGGACCAACAATGTCGCCTTTCTTCGCGGTGCTTAATGCCTGGGCGAAGATCCCGGGCAACTCCTGAATACGGCCCCAGCCCATCTGGCCGCCGTTCAGCGCCTGCTGGTCGGCAGAATGAGCAATCGCCAGCTTACCGAAATCAGCGCCGTTACGCGCCTGATCGACAATGGCGCGCGCCTGGCTTTCCGCTTCGTTCACCTGATCAGAGGTCGGGTTTTCCGGCAGCGGGATCAGGATGTGGCTCAGGTTCAGCTCAGTGCTGGCGTCGTTTTGGTTACCCACCTGCTGCGCCAGGGATTCGACTTCCTGCGGCAGGATGGTGATGCGACGACGCACCTCGTTGTTACGCACTTCAGAGATAATCATCTCTTTGCGGATCTGGTTACGATAGGTGTTGTAGTTCAGACCATCGTAAGCAAGACGGCTGCGCATCTGATCCAGCGTCATGTTGTTCTGTTTCGCGATGTTAGCAATCGCCTGATCCAGCTGCTCATCGGAGATTTTCACTCCCATTTTCTGCCCCATCTGCAGGATGATTTGATCCATGATCAAACGTTCCATGATTTGGTGGCGCAGCGTCGCGTCATCAGGAAGCTGCTGCCTTGCCTGAGCAGCGTTCAGTTTTACCGACTGCATTAATCCATCAACGTCGCTTTCCAGCACGACGCCGTTATTGACGACGGCTGCGACTTTATCGACTACCTGGGGGGCAGCGAAACTGGTATTCGCGATCATGGCGATACCGAGAAGCAGCGTTTTCCAGTTCTTCATACTTTTTCCATTTCAATTAACCGCACTGCGGATTACGTGGTAAATCAACAAATCACAAAGTGTTTTGATACGGCAGAATGTTCGAACGCAGCATCTCTTGCGTACCCAGACCGTAATTGGAGCTCAGGCCGCGAAGTTCGATGTTAAAGCCGATTGCGTTGTCATATACCGCATGTTGTTTATCGTTATCCCAACCGTTCAGCTTCCGCTCGTAACCGACGCGAATTGCATAGCAGCAGGAGCTGTATTGCACACCTAACATAGAGTCAGCTTGCTTGTTCGCATTGGTGTCGTAGTAGTAGGCCCCAACAATGGACCAACGATCGGCAATTGGCCAGCTGGCGACAGCACCTACCTGCGAAATACCATCTTTGTACTGAGGGGCATTCCAACGTTTATCTCTACTGTCTCTTGGCAGTGTAGCCTGAATATATTCCGGGCTGGCGTAACGGTAGTTCAGCTGCACCAGACGGTCTTCATCTCGGCGATACTCAATACTAGAACTACTGGTCGCCACATTATCCAGGCGAGTGTCGTACTGAATCCCGCCACGCAATCCCCAACGCTCGGAGATACGCCAGTAGGTGTCGCCTGCCCACACCAGTGAGCCCGTTTTGTCGTCATTCTCCCATGTTATGTTGTCATCGCCAGTGCGAGACTCCGTGAAATAGTAGATTTGACCAACAGAAATATTAAAACGTTCAACGGCAGCATCATCATATATGCGAGATGTGACACCGGTCGTCACCTGGTTAGCGGAGGCAATACGGTCAAGACCGCCGTAAGTCCGGTCCCGGAACAGGCCCGAATAATCGGATTGCAATAAGGCAGAGTCGTAGTTGTAGATATCGCTTTGATCGCGATACGGCACGTACAAATACTGCACGCGCGGTTCCAGCGTTTGGGTAAAGCCCGGTGCCAGCAGATTCATATCACGTTCGAAGACCATTTTACCGTCAACTTTAAATTGCGGCATTACACGGTTAACAGAATCTGCCAACTTATTGTTTTGTGGATTGCTGTTATACCAGTCAAGATTGGTTTGCTGATAATGGGTTGCCAGCAACTTCGCTTCGGTATTGATGCTGCCCCAGTTATTAGAGAGCGGCAAATTGATGGTCGGTTCCAGGTGAACACGAGTTGCTTCAGGCATGTCGTCTCTGGTGTTAACAAAGTGCACTGCCTGGCCGTAAATACGCGTATCAAACGGACCAACATCATTCTGGTAGTAGTTAACGTCTAACTGCGGCTCTGCCGAGTAGCTACTGGTGTTCTGTTCGCTGAAGACCTGGAACTGCTTGGTTGAAACGGTGGCATTGAAGTTTTGCACCGCATAGCCAACGCTAAATTTTTGCGTTGCGTAGCCGTCAGTACTGGAACCGTACTTGTTATCGAAATCATTGAAGTAGCTAGGATCGCTGACCTTGGTGTAGTCGACGTTGAAACGCCACACCTGATCCATGACCCCGGAGTGGTTCCAGTAGAACAACCAACGACGTGAACTGTCATCGTTCGGGTGTTCATCTTCATAGACTTTATCTGAAGGCAGATAGTCCAGTTCCATCAAGCCAGCGCCCGCCTGGGAGAGGTAGCGGAATTCGTTCTCCCACATGATGTTGCCACGACGATGCATATAATGCGGCGTGATGGTGGCATCCATATTTGGCGCGATGTTCCAGTAATATGGCAGGTAGAACTCAAAGTAGTTGGTGGTGGTGTACTTGGCGTTCGGGATCAAGAAACCAGAGCGACGTTTGTCACCCACCGGCAACTGCAAATAGGGGCTATAAAAGATCGGTACCGGACCCACCTTAAAGCGGGCGTTCCAGATCTCCGCAACTTGTTCTTCGCGGTCATGAATAATTTCGCTACCTACCACACTCCAGGTGTCAGAACCCGGCAGACAGGAGGTAAAGCTACCGTTATCCAGAATGGTATAGCGGTTTTCGCCACGTTGTTTCATCAGGTCCGCTTTACCGCGGCCCTGGCGACCCACCATCTGGTAATCACCCTCCCAGACGTTGGTATCTTTGGTGTTCAGATTCGCCCAGCCTTTCGGCCCTTTGAGGATCACCTGGTTATCGTCGTAATGGACATTACCGAGCGCATCAACGGTACGTACCGGCTCCGGTTGTCCTGGTGCCTCTTTTTGATGGAGCTGCACTTCGTCGGCCTGCAGACGGCTGTTACCCTGCATGATATCCACGCTGCCAGTAAACACGGCGTCATCCGGGTAGTCCCCTTTCGCGTGGTCAGCATTGATAGTCACGGGTAAGTCATTGGTATCGCCCTGTACCAGAGGACGGTCATAGCTTGGCACGCCCAACATGCACTGTGAGGCGAGGTCGGCTGCCAGTCCCTGTTGACTATAAAGGGCGGTGGCAATCATGGTGGCCAGGAGAGTGGGGATACGTTTTTTCATACGTTGATTTTATTGTTCCATCATCGGTAACGTTGCGCGTGACAAACGGTCAGAGACTAACGTACTCGTCATCTCTACGCTAGTGTTAATCCTGTCCGAATAGCGTCAGTGGTGTTAGGCACGGCATTGAATGACAGGTATGATAATGCAAATTATAGGCGATGTCCCACAATTGACCGCAGCCGGAAAACGGTAAAAGCACCTTTATATTGTGGGAGATAGCCCTGATATCCGTGTGTCGATTTGGGGAATATATGCAGTATTGGGGAAAAATCATTGGCGTGGCCGTGGCCTTACTGATGGGCGGCGGCTTTTGGGGCGTAGTGTTAGGCCTGTTAATTGGCCATATGTTTGATAAAGCCCGTAGCCGTAAAATGGCGTGGTTCGCCAACCAGCGTGAGCGTCAGGCGCTGTTTTTTGCCACCACTTTTGAAGTGATGGGGCATTTAACCAAATCCAAAGGTCGCGTCACGGAGGCTGATATTCATATCGCCAGCCAGTTGATGGACCGAATGAACCTTCATGGCGCTTCCCGTACTGCGGCGCAAAACGCGTTCCGGGTGGGAAAATCAGACAATTACCCGCTGCGCGAAAAGATGCGCCAGTTTCGCAGTGTCTGCTTTGGTCGTTTTGACTTAATTCGTATGTTTCTGGAGATCCAGATTCAGGCGGCGTTTGCTGATGGTTCACTGCACCCGAATGAACGGGCGGTGCTGTATGTCATTGCTGAAGAATTAGGGATCTCCCGCGCCCAGTTTGACCAGTTTTTGCGCATGATGCAGGGCGGTGCACAGTTTGGCGGCGGTTATCAGCAGCAATCTGGCGGTGGTAACTGGCAGCAAGCGCAGCGTGGCCCGACGCTGGAAGATGCCTGTAATGTTTTGGGCGTGAAGCCGACGGATGATGCGACCACCATCAAACGTGCCTACCGTAAGCTAATGAGTGAACACCATCCCGATAAGTTGGTGGCGAAAGGTTTGCCGCCTGAGATGATGGAGATGGCGAAGCAAAAAGCGCAGGAAATTCAGCAGGCCTATGAATTGATTAAGCAGCAGAAAGGGTTTAAGTGACCCTGTAAATGATGCTGAGTAACTGCCCACGATTAAAGGTGGCCGCCCTGGCGGTCACTTCTTTGAGAAAAGGCGTTTACTCAGAGTGGTGGACAGGCTCAATACACGGTTTACGGGAGAGTTTCTGTTGGTTTTATCGCGTTGACCCTGCTTAAGGTTGAGAGCTTTACGACGAGCGGAATTATATTTTTACGTCTTAAAAATAAAAAACACATATCTGAATGAGCGATTTTTGGGTGATGCTGCCAACTTACTGATTTAGTGTATGATGGTGTTTTTGAGGTGCTCCAGTGGCTTCTGTTTCTAT
>NZ_JAYQWM010000040.1:0-36455 GCF_036662595.1 Escherichia sp. Lx600-2
CACGGGAATATCTGCGGCAGCGGGCTTGTAATGGGTTAAGTGATAACAGATGTCTGGAAATATAGGGGCAAATCCAGCCGAGAATAGCGCAGGAAACGGTTATTGCCGCTGGTACGGCGGGAACGTGCTCATGCAGCATCAACCCTAATGCCACGGCGACAAACACTGCCGGGAAGATTCGTCCACCGCGAAAGCCACTGGCGGCAGCAACGACCAGGGCGGCAAGTTTAATTACCGCCAGCAAAAAGTAATCGCTGGTGCTGAAAGCCTGATTTGCCACCATCTGCTGCATCTCATCCAGCCCTTTAAACAGCGAAACTGGTCCACCAATAACCCCCAGAATACCGAGAATAAATCCGCCAATACCCAGCACGAGCACCGGATTTTTCATTTGATGCATCATCGCGTGCAACCGTGGTAAGCACCATACGGCGACCATCCCTGCTGCGATGGCAATCGCCGCGACAATTGCACCGCTGAGAATATCGGTCATTTCCATCTGTCCGTAATGCGCAATGGGCAGTGAAAAATGGGGATGGAAAAATAATCCGGTAGTAAGTGCACCAGCTGCTGCCGCCATTAACGGCGCAAAAAGACGATCCCATAGCGGAACTTCACTACTGCCATTTAAGGTTTGCGAAAATATCAACGCCGCCGCAACAGGTGTACCAAACAGCGCGCCGATGGTTCCGGCAGAGGCTAAAATAGTCCACTCCATTCGGTTGACGCGCGGTAACAGACGAGCGCCAATGGCAACCGCAAGGGCGATATTGACGGTCATGATCGGATGTTCCGGCCCCAGGCTGACGCCGCCAGCAAGACCGAGAATTAATGCTACGATAAGTCCAGGTAGCGCAAAGGGCGGAACCGGTGCGCCGATCAGCGGTTCACAGGCGGGGTCTGGTCCGGCATGACCCTGGCTGAAACGGATAACCAACCCCACCGCAATACCCGTTAGCGTTAATACACCGATGATCCAGAAAGGTGAATCCTGGGCTATCCCCAGAGTTCCCGGCAGTCGTTGCCAGAGCAAATTCTGTAATACCGAGGCGATTTTCATCACCACAATCAGAATAAGACTGGACGCAATCCCAATTGCCACGGCGGGGAGCGATAATAACAACATGGTTCTGGCTCGCGGATGGAGCATGTTCTATTCCTTATGCGGGGTCAGATACTTAGTTTGCCCAGCTTGCAAAAAGGCATCGCTGCAATTGGTGCTGAAACGATAAAGTAATTGTGTGACCCAGATCGATATTTACAGGGAGCCTGCCTTTCCGGCGTTGTTGTTATGCCCCCAGGTATTTACAGTGTGAGAAAGAATTATTTTGACTTTAGCGGAGCAGTTGAAGAATGACAAAGTATGCATTAGTCGGTGATGTGGGCGGCACCAACGCACGTCTTGCTCTGTGTGATATTGCCAGTGGTGAAATCTCGCAGGCTAAGACCTATTCAGGGCTTGATTACCCCAGCCTCGAAGCGGTCATTCGCGTTTATCTTGAAGAACATAAGGTCGAGGTGAAAGACGGCTGTATTGCCATCGCTTGCCCAATTACCGGTGACTGGGTGGCAATGACCAACCATACCTGGGCGTTCTCAATTGCCGAAATGAAAAAGAATCTCGGTTTTAGCCATCTGGAAATTATTAACGATTTTACCGCTGTATCGATGGCGATCCCGATGCTGAAAAAAGAGCATCTGATTCAGTTTGGTGGCGCAGAACCGGTAGAAGGTAAGCCTATTGCGGTTTACGGTGCCGGAACGGGGCTTGGGGTTGCGCATCTGGTCCATGTCGATAAGCGTTGGGTAAGCTTGCCAGGCGAAGGCGGTCACGTTGATTTTGCGCCGAATAGTGAAGAAGAGGCCATTATCCTCGAAATATTGCGTGCGGAAATTGGTCATGTTTCGGCGGAACGTGTGCTTTCTGGCCCTGGGCTGGTGAATTTGTATCGCGCAATTGTGAAAGCCGACAACCGCCTGCCAGAAAATCTCAAGCCAAAAGATATTACCGAACGCGCGCTGGCTGACAGCTGCACCGATTGCCGCCGTGCGTTGTCGCTGTTTTGCGTCATTATGGGCCGTTTTGGCGGCAATCTGGCGCTCAATCTCGGGACATTTGGCGGCGTGTTTATTGCGGGCGGTATCGTGCCGCGCTTCCTTGAGTTCTTCAAAGCCTCTGGTTTCCGTGCCGCATTTGAAGATAAAGGGCGCTTTAAAGAATATGTCCATGATATTCCGGTGTATCTCATCGTCCATGACAATCCAGGTCTTCTCGGTTCCGGTGCACATTTACGCCAGACCTTAGGTCACATTCTGTAAATCCTTCCTGTTATATCGGGAGGTAACTCTCCCGATAATCTTTTAAATCATACAGTTAATTCAATTTTTCTTTGTGTCCCCTCACAAGGCCGACCTGCGTCACACTTCCGTACAGCGGGATTAATTCTCCAGTAAATGCATTATTTGTCTGGTAACGGCGATTTGTTTTGCACGTTCATAATTTCACTCGTCAACTATCACTGAACGAGGAATTAACGATGAGTAAGAAACTGATTGCCTTATGTGCCTGCCCGATGGGCCTGGCTCACACCTTTATGGCCGCTCAGGCGCTGGAAGAAGCAGCGGTAGAAGCCGGTTATGAAGTGAAAATTGAAACCCAGGGCGCGGACGGTATCCAGAATCGCCTGACGGCGCAGGATATCGCCGAAGCGACCATCATCATCCATTCCGTGGCAGTTACCCCGGAAGATAACGAACGTTTCGAATCACGCGACGTTTATGAAATCACTTTGCAGGACGCAATTAAAAACGCTGCGGGCATCATCAAAGAAATCGAAGAGATGATTGCCTCTGAACAACAGTAATATTCGACAGGGATAATTGTTATGGCCATTAAAAAACGCAGTGCAACCGTTGTGCCTGGCGCATCCGGTGCGGCAGCGGCAGTTAAGAATCCGCAGGCCTCTAAAAGCAGCTTCTGGGGTGAACTCCCGCAGCATGTGATGTCAGGGATTTCACGCATGGTGCCGACCTTAATTATGGGCGGTGTGATCCTCGCTTTCAGCCAGCTGATTGCTTATAGCTGGCTTAAAATTCCTGCTGAGATCGGCATCATGGATGCTCTTAATAGCGGGAAATTCTCCGGTTTCGACCTCTCCTTACTGAAATTTGCCTGGTTGTCGCAGTCCTTCGGCGGCGTGTTGTTTGGTTTTGCCATTCCGATGTTTGCTGCTTTTGTTGCGAACTCTATCGGTGGCAAACTGGCGTTTCCGGCTGGTTTTATCGGCGGCTTGATGTCTACCCAGCCGACGCAACTGCTGAACTTCGATCCCAGCACTATGCAATGGGCGACCTCTTCGCCGGTGCCGTCCACCTTCATTGGTGCGCTGATTATATCTATCGTTGCTGGTTACCTTGTGAAATGGATGAACCAGAAAATCCAGTTACCGGATTTCCTGTTAGCGTTCAAAACCACATTTTTGCTACCGATTCTTTCCGCTATTTTTGTCATGCTGGCGATGTACTACGTCATCACCCCCTTTGGGGGCTGGATCAACGGCGGTATCCGTACTGTGCTGACTGCCGCAGGTGAGAAGGGCGCGCTGATGTACGCAATGGGGATCGCCGCGGCGACAGCAATCGACCTTGGTGGCCCGATCAACAAAGCCGCAGGTTTCGTTGCCTTCAGCTTTACCACTGACCACGTATTACCGGTCACCGCTCGTTCTATCGCTATTGTTATTCCGCCGATTGGTCTGGGTCTGGCGACCATTATCGACCGCCGTTTAACCGGCAAACGTCTGTTCAGTGCTCAGCTTTATCCGCAGGGTAAAACCGCTATGTTCCTGGCGTTTATGGGGATTAGTGAGGGTGCGATTCCGTTTGCACTGGAAAGCCCCATCACCGCCATTCCGTCCTATATGGTTGGCGCGATTGTCGGCTCAACCGCAGCTGTCTGGCTGGGCGCAGTGCAATGGTTCCCGGAGTCCGCTATCTGGGCATGGCCACTGGTCACTAACCTCGGCGTCTACATGGCGGGGATCGCGCTGGGGGCAGTCATTACTGCGCTGATGGTGGTGTTCCTGCGTCTGATGATGTTCCGTAAAGGCAAATTGTTAATCGATAGCCTGTAAGAAGGATAATCCAGATGACATTACTCGCTTCGCTGCGTGACTGGCTTAAGGCGCAACAACTGGATGCGGTGCTTCTCTCCTCACGGCAGAACAAACAGCCGCATCTGGGGATCTCCACCGGATCAGGCTATGTGCTGATTAGCCGTGAAAGTGCGCACATTCTGGTGGACTCGCGCTATTACGCGGATGTAGAAGCCCGCACGCAAGGTTACCAGCTGCATTTGCTTGACGCGACGCACACGCTTACAACCATCGCCAGGCAAATCATTGCCGATGAGCAGTTGCAAACGCTCGGTTTTGAAGGCCAGCAGGTGAGTTGGGAAACCGCGCACCGCTGGCAGTCTGAACTCAATGCGAAACTGGTTAGCGCCACGCCGGATGTGCTGCGGCAAATCAAAACGCCAGAGGAGGTGGAGAAAATCCGCCTTGCCTGTGGGATTGCCGATCGCGGTGCAGAGCATATTCGCCGCTTTATTCAGGCGGGGATGAGCGAGCGCGAGATAGCCGCTGAACTGGAGTGGTTTATGCGCCAGCAGGGCGCAGAAAAAACCTCTTTTGACACCATTGTCGCCAGTGGCTGGCGTGGGGCGCTGCCGCACGGCAAAGCCAGCGACAAGATTGTTGCAGCGGGCGAGTTTGTCACTCTCGATTTCGGTGCGCTCTATCAGGGCTACTGCTCTGATATGACGCGCACCTTGCTGGTGAATGGCGAAGGGGTGAGCGCCGAATCTCACCCGCTGTTTAACGTCTATCAGATTGTTTTGCAGGCACAGCTCGCAGCAATCTCTGCAATTCGCCCCGGCGTGCGCTGCCAGCAGGTTGACGAAGCCGCGCGTCGGGTGATTACCGAGGCAGGTTTTAGCCACTATTTCGGTCATAACACCGGTCATGCTATCGGCATTGAAGTTCATGAAGATCCGCGTTTTTCACCGCGGGACACCACGACGCTACAGCCAGGCATGTTACTGACCGTGGAGCCGGGGATTTATTTGCCAGGGCAAGGGGGCGTGCGCATCGAAGATGTTGTGCTGGTCACCCCGCAAGGCGCAGAAGTGCTCTACGCCATGCCGAAAACAGTGTTGCTCACGGGAGAGGCATAATGGATTTATCGCTATTAAAAGCGTTGAGCGAGGCAGATGCGATCGCCTCCTCGGAACAGGAAGTACGGCAGATCCTGCTGGAAGAAGCGGATCGCCTGCAAAAAGAAGTGCGATTTGATGGTCTGGGATCGGTGCTGATCCGCCTCAATGAATCGACAGGTCCGAAGGTGATGATCTGTGCGCATATGGATGAAGTGGGATTTATGGTGCGCAGCATCTCCCGCGAAGGGGCGATTGATGTACTGCCGGTTGGCAACGTACGCATGGCTGCCCGCCAGCTGCAGCCGGTGCGCATCACCACCCGTGAAGAGTGCAAAATTCCCGGCCTGCTTGACGGCGACCGGCAGGGGAATGACGTCAGCGCCATGCGCGTGGATATTGGCGCGCGCTCGTATGACGAAGTGATGCAGGCGGGAATTCGTCCAGGCGATCGCGTCACGTTCGATACCACTTTTCAGGTTCTCCCCCACCAGCGAGTGATGGGGAAAGCCTTTGATGACCGCCTCGGTTGCTATCTGCTGGTGACGTTACTACGTGAGCTGCACGACGCCGAACTGCCTGCGGAAGTGTGGCTGGTGGCCAGTTCCAGCGAAGAGGTGGGGTTACGCGGCGGGCAAACTGCCACCCGCGCGGTGTCGCCGGACGTCGCCATTGTCCTTGATACCGCCTGCTGGGCGAAAAACTTTGATTATGGCGCGGCTAACCATCGCCAGATTGGTAACGGCCCGATGCTGGTGTTAAGCGACAAGTCACTGATTGCGCCGCCAAAACTCACCGCCTGGATTGAAACCGTGGCGGCAGAAATTGGCGTGCCGTTACAGGCGGATATGTTCAGTAACGGCGGCACGGACGGTGGAGCGGTGCACTTAACCGGTACCGGCGTACCCACAGTGGTGATGGGGCCTGCCACCCGCCACGGACATTGCGCCGCGTCGATTGCCGATTGCCGCGACATTTTGCAGATGGAGCAACTTTTATCTGCCCTTATTCAACGTCTTACGCGTGAGACGGTTGTTCAACTGACGGATTTCAGATGATCTCCTGATTAACCCGGAGCGGTTATGTTAACGATTCAATTTCTCTGTCCTTTGCCTAACGGTCTACATGCTCGTCCGGCGTGGGAACTTAAAGAACAGTGCAGCCAGTGGCAAAGCGAAATCACTTTTATTAACCATCGCCAGAACGCAAAGGCCGATGCCAAAAGCTCGCTGGCGCTGATTGGCACCGGCACCCTATTTAATGACAGTTGCAGCCTGAACATTAGCGGCAGCGATGAAGAGCAGGCGCGGCGCGTGCTGGAAGAGTACATCCAGGTGCGCTTTATCGACAGCGACAGCGTTCAGCCTACGCAGGCAGAACTGACGGCGCATCCGCTGCCGCGTTCATTAAGCCGCCTTAACCCGGATTTACTGTACGGCAATGTGCTGGCAAGCGGCGTCGGCGTGGGTACGCTGACCCTGTTACAAAGCGACAGCCTCGACAGTTATCGGGCAATCCCCGCCAGTGCGCAAGATTCCACCCGGCTGGAGCACAGCCTGGCAACGCTTGCCGAGCAACTGAACCAGCAATTGCGTGAGCGTGACGGCGAAAGCAAAACTATCCTCAGCGCCCATTTGTCGCTGATTCAGGATGATGAATTTGCAGGCAATATCCGTCGCCTGATGACAGAACAGCATCAGGGGCTGGGGGCGGCGATCATCAGCAATATGGAGCAGGTTTGCGCCAAACTTTCTGCTTCTGCCAGCGATTATCTGCGCGAACGTGTTAGCGACATTCGCGATATTAGCGAACAGTTGCTGCATATTACCTGGCCGGAACTGAAGCCGCGCAACAATCTGGTGCTGGAAAAACCGACTATTCTGGTGGCCGAGGATTTAACCCCAAGCCAGTTTTTAAGCCTGGATTTAAAAAATCTTGCGGGTATGATTCTGGAGAAAACCGGGCGCACCTCGCATACCCTGATTCTGGCCCGCGCCTCGGCGATCCCGGTACTGAGCGGCCTGCCGCTGGATGCGATTGCCCGTTATGCCGGGCAACCTGCAGTGCTTGACGCCCAGTGCGGCGTGCTGGCGATTAACCCGAATGACGCGGTGAGCGGTTATTATCAGGTCGCGCAGACGCTGGCGGATAAACGCCAAAAACAACAGGCGCAGGCTGCCGCGCAGCTGGCTTATTCCCGTGATAACAAGCGTATTGATATCGCGGCGAATATTGGCACCGCTCTGGAAGCGCCTGGCGCGTTTGCCAACGGCGCGGAAGGCGTCGGGCTGTTCCGTACCGAAATGCTCTATATGGATCGCGACAGCGCGCCGGACGAGCAGGAGCAATTTGAAGCCTACCAGCAGGTGCTACTGGCAGCGGGCGACAAGCCGATTATCTTCCGCACAATGGACATCGGAGGCGATAAAAGCATTCCTTATCTGAATATTCCCCAGGAAGAGAACCCGTTCCTCGGCTATCGCGCGGTACGTATTTACCCGGAATTTGCTGGCCTGTTCCGCACTCAACTGCGGGCCATTTTGCGCGCCGCCAGTTTCGGCAACGCCCAGTTGATGATCCCGATGGTCCACAGCCTCGATCAGATCTTATGGGTGAAGGGCGAGATCCAAAAAGCGATCGTTGAGCTTAAGCGCGATGGCCTGCGTCATGCAGAGACGATTACGCTGGGTATCATGGTGGAAGTGCCGTCGGTGTGCTACATCATCGATCACTTCTGCGATGAGGTCGATTTCTTCAGTATCGGCTCCAACGATATGACCCAGTATCTGTATGCGGTCGATCGTAATAACCCGCGCGTATCGCCGCTATATAACCCGATTACGCCATCGTTCCTGCGCATGTTGCAGCAAATAGTTACCACTGCGCATCAGCGGGGCAAATGGGTAGGCATTTGCGGTGAACTGGGCGGTGAAAGCCGTTATCTGCCGCTACTGCTTGGGCTGGGCCTGGATGAGCTGAGTATGAGTAGCCCGCGCATTCCGGCGGTGAAAAGCCAGCTTCGTCAACTGGATAGCGAGGCGTGTCGGGAACTGGCACGTCAGGCGTGTGAATGCCGCAGCGCGCAGGAAATTGAAGCGTTACTCACCGCCTTTACGCCGGAAGAAGACGTTCGCCCGCTGCTGGCGCTGGAGAATATCTTCGTTGATCAGGCCTTTAGCAATAAAGAGCAGGCGATCCAGTTCCTGTGCGGTAACCTCGGCGTTAACGGGCGCACTGAACATCCGTTCGAGCTGGAAGAGGATGTCTGGCAGCGGGAAGAGATTGTCACCACTGGCGTTGGTTTTGGCGTGGCGATCCCGCACACCAAATCTCAGTGGATCCGTCATTCCAGTATCAGCATTGCCCGGCTGGCGAAACCGGTTGACTGGCAGTCAGAAATGGGCGAAGTCGAACTGGTGATCATGCTGACGCTGGGTGCTAACGAAGGGATGAATCATGTGAAAGTCTTCTCGCAGCTGGCGCGTAAACTGGTGAATAAAAACTTCCGCCAGTCATTGTTTGCCGCGCAAGATGCACAAAGTATCCTGACGCTGCTGGAAACAGAATTAACCTTCTGACGTTAGCCCTGAAAACGGGCGCTGTACTCTCCCGGCGTCAGACCAAACTGACGCCGGAAAACGCGACAAAAATAGTCGCTATCCGGAAAACCGCAACTCTGTGCCACTTCATGAATTGACAGATGATATTTCTGCAAAATCATCCTCGCCTTCGCCATTCGCACCCAACGCACATACTCGATAAAACGCATCGTTCCATGCTGAGCAAACAGTTTTGACAGATGATTGGGCGTGATATTAAAAAACTGCGCCACGCTCTCGCGGGTGAGCGGCTGGGCATAATTATCCTGAACCCAGTTACAAATGCTGTGATAGAGAAAATCGCCGCGCGGCTGCGAATTGCCCGGCGGCATATTCACCACGTTACGGCAAAGATGCAGCAAACTTAACACCAGCGGCTGAATGATATTTTGCTCCAGCGGCGAACGGCTAAGATGGGTGAGGGCGGTAAGCATCGCTTCACCTTCACCGCGTTGCAGGCTGGGAAGCTGGATCTGGCGAGCAGGATGCAACAACGACGTGGTGCGGCTATCGTAAAACGATAACCCAAGCCAGGTCGGAGCGAACACCAGGCTTAACAGCATCACCGGTTTGTTGTTGACCGGTAAATTAGCCGCGCGCGCCGGAATAAACAGCATTTCTCCTTCCACCAAACGTTGCTGCTTTGCTTCCAGCAGATTGCCGTATTCGCCGCGCAGCACGATATCCAGACGGGGAAAATCAATACATAAACTGCCCACCGGCAACGAGGCAGGCTGGCTGGCAAACCAGACGCGCCCCAGTAGTTGCGGGTTAAGCACCAGGCCGCTGAACAGATCGGCGAAAAATTGTTGATCGGCGGGCAAGCCTGGTGCTTTCATGAAAGTTCCCGATTAAAGATGCATTAACTGGCGAAATTCTTTTACTTTGCTGCGGCTGACTGGCACTTCAAAATCCAGATCTTTCAGCCGCAGAATATAGGTGTTATTAAACCACGGTTCGATTTCGCGGATTTTGTTCAGATTGACACAAAATGAGCGATGGCAGCGGAAAAAATGCGACGGCGGCAGTTTGCTGCAAAATTCGGTAATGTTCATCGGCATTACGTAGGATTCACGCCGCGTATAGACAAAGGTCATTTTCTCGTGCGCTTCGGCGTAATAGATATCGTTAATGGGGGTGACGATTATTCGCTCATCTTTCACCAGATTAATGGTGTCATTCTCACGCGTTACCGTCGCGGCAGGCGTACTGCTGGTCTGCTGTTGCTGCCAGGCCGCTTCCAGTTTTTGCAGCATCCCGGTAATGCGAGACTCCTGATACGGTTTGAGAATGTAGTCAAACGCCTCCAGTTCAAACGCTTCTACCGCATGTTCTTTCCACGCGGTGATGAACACAATAAACGGTTTATGGGCGAACTGGCTGATGTTTTGTGCCAGCAACACACCATCCAGCGACGGAATATTGATATCCAGAAAAATGGCGTCGACGCGGTTATGCTGCAAAAACTTCAACACGTCCAGACCGTCGTCAAAGGTGCCGACAATCTCCATCTGGCTGTGCTCTTTAATTAGCCAGCTCAGTTCCTGTTGTGCCAGGAATTCGTCTTCAACAATGATGACTTTCACAATATCACTCCGGCTCAAAGCAATAACGTAGCCTGTGAGGCGACTGGGGTGCGTTGGTTAGGAATGTAAAACGCAATTTCCGTTCCTGGTTCCAGGCGGCGGATATGCAGCCCCTCGCCATACAATAACTTCACGCGATGATGAACATTCAGCAGGCCAATTTTATTGCCCGGCATTTCATTCGCTTCGACCCGCTCAATCACCTTTGGATCGATGCCGTGCCCGGTATCCCGCACCGCAATGCGTACCCGATTGCCGCACTCTGCAACGCTGATGGTGACAACGCCTTTACCTTTGCAAGGCTGGATACCGTGGACAATGGCATTCTCCACCAACGGCTGGATCAGCAGGCTGGGAATGCAGCAATTCACCTCTTCATCAATATCATAGATAACCGTGAGCTTGTCGCCAAAGCGGGCCTGCTCAATGGCAATATAGTCTTTAATTTGATACAGCTCTTTTTTGATATCGATTTGCTCATCGTCTTTTAATTCAATGTTATAGCGCAGATAACGCGACAGATTAAAGATCAGCTGTCGAGCAGTATCAGGATTCAGACGGATTGACGATGAAATAGCGTTCAAAGCGTTAAACAGGAAATGGGGATTAATTTTGCTTTGCAGGGCGCGAAGCTCTGCCTTATTTGCCATTTCACGTAGCTGCTCGGCGCGTGAAACCTCCAGTTGCGTGGAGATGATTTGCGACAGACCAACCGCCATTTCCTGTAATGACGAGGTTATCTGATGCGCGTGGCAGTAGTAAATTTTCAGCGTTCCGGTCACAACGCCTTTCTCCCACAATGGGATCACCAGCATGGAATGAATCTCTGGTGTGCGGTGGGCTTCATCATTGTTTTTAATGATGATTTTTCCGTAATTCATCGCCTGACGGGTAGTCGGGCTAATGAAGTCATCGCCATTCTGATAGTTATGTTCACCCACGCCAACATAGGCCAGCACATGATCGGTATTGGTAATCGCCACCGCATCGGCGTGAATGTCATCGCGAATAATTTCACAAACTTTGCGTAATGACTCGCTATTGACATGGCGAAACAGAGGTAGCGTTTTGTTGGCGATATCCAGCGCCAACTTGGCCTGCCGCGCGGCGCTGGCCTCTTTTTCGCCCTCAACGCTTTGCACCAGAAGCACAATAAAGCCGATACAGACGCTGCCGAGGATCATTGGAATCCCGATTTTAGAGACGATATCGATCCCCAACGCGGTAGTTGGTGCCCAGACAATCACCAGAATCATGGTCAACGTTTCACACAACATGCCGCCGAGAATACCGACGCGCCAGCGCTGTGCTTTGGGGATTTTCAGGTTGATCCAGCCCGATATACAACCCGCCAGAATGCTGGTGATAAAGCAGGGGATCGCCGTCACGCCGCCGATATCAATTAAATAACGATGAATACCCGCAATCACGCCGGTAATGATGCCCACCCACGGGCCAAACAGAATCCCGCCTGACATCACCGCGATAATACGTACGTTCACCAGCGAGCCTTCTACGGGAACGCCGGACCAGGTGCTGAACAGGGCGAACAGCGAGAAAATGGCGGTAACGGCGAGCAACTCTTTCGGTGAGTGTGCCGACTTGTGCAACAGTTCGCGAAACAGGCGGATACGGATGAGAAAGAACAGGCAGATAAGCATTAACGCTGCCCGATCGAAGACCGCCAGCAGCATGTTGAATATTTCGTGCACGGGTGACTCTGAATAAGGATTAAACCTCTATGATAGGTAACCTGAAGGCTGATGACCAGCAGGCCGTTTTTGAGGAAAAACCACAATTTTAAAAGGGGATTGATAGATAAGTAGTGTATTAGCAATGCATCTCTTGATAATGCACTTCTGGTTAGTAAATTTATTGAAATTATTATGTTAATAAAATGAGTGGTAATTTTCTTGTTAGCGCAGATAAATTTCCTGTTTTTAAAGCAGAGTTCCTCATTTAACGTCATTAATAAAAATGTTCTAAAACGCTGGACAGACAGAAATTAATCAGGCTATTTTCAAAACAGCCACCATCGTGGCAGCGTCGCTCGGACGGTCCGGGCGCTAACGTTAATCTGAGGAAATTATGGCTGACACTCGCCCTGAACGTCGCTTTACGCGCATTGATCGTCTCCCGCCCTATGTTTTTAACATTACCGCTGAACTGAAAATGGCTGCGCGTCGGCGCGGCGAAGATATTATCGATTTCAGTATGGGTAACCCGGACGGTGCGACTCCGCCGCATATCGTCGAAAAATTATGTACTGTGGCCCAGCGCCCGGACACGCATGGTTACTCCACTTCACGCGGCATTCCGCGGCTACGCCGCGCCATTTCCCGTTGGTATCAGGATCGCTACGACGTTGAAATCGACCCGGAATCAGAAGCCATCGTCACCATTGGCTCGAAAGAGGGGCTGGCGCATCTGATGCTGGCGACGCTGGACCACGGCGACACGGTGCTGGTGCCTAATCCAAGCTACCCGATTCATATTTACGGCGCGGTGATTGCCGGGGCGCAGGTACGCTCAGTGCCGCTGGTGGAAGGTGTCGATTTCTTCAACGAACTGGAGCGCGCCATTCGTGAAAGTTATCCGAAACCGAAGATGATGATCCTCGGCTTCCCGTCGAACCCAACCGCGCAATGCGTGGAACTGGAGTTCTTCGAAAAGGTTGTGGCGCTGGCGAAACGCTACGATGTGCTGGTGGTCCACGACCTGGCCTATGCGGACATCGTCTACGATGGCTGGAAAGCGCCGTCAATCATGCAGGTGCCAGGTGCACGCGATGTGGCGGTCGAGTTCTTTACGCTGTCGAAAAGCTACAACATGGCGGGCTGGCGTATCGGCTTTATGGTTGGCAACAAAACGCTGGTCAGTGCGCTGGCACGTATTAAAAGCTATCACGATTACGGCACCTTTACGCCGTTGCAGGTGGCGGCGATTGCGGCACTCGAGGGCGATCAACAGTGCGTGCGCGACATTGCCGAACAGTACAAACGCCGCCGTGATGTATTGGTTAAAGGGCTGCATGAAGCGGGCTGGATGGTCGAAATGCCGAAGGCTTCGATGTATGTCTGGGCGAAAATACCGGAACCGTATGCTGCCATGGGCTCGCTGGAATTTGCCAAGAAATTGCTTAACGAAGCGAAGGTCTGTGTCTCTCCGGGGATTGGCTTTGGCGACTATGGTGATACGCATGTGCGCTTTGCACTGATTGAAAACCGCGACCGTATTCGTCAGGCGATTCGTGGGATTAAAGCGATGTTCCGTGCCGACGGTTTACTACCCGCCAGCAGCAAACATATTCACGAAAACGCGGAATAAACACCGATCTCAGAAATGCAAACAGGAGCCTGATGGCTCCTGTTTTTCATTGCACAGTTTGCTTTTAGATCATCAGGGCAAAAGTACCGGCCCAAACGATGACCATAAAAGAAATGCCCATAAAGAAATATTTCACTTTACATCTCTCCGCGTAATTGCTGTTACGCCTGAATGACTTCATTACACCTGATACAGTGAGTTGACACCGGGCAAAACGACCTTAAAAGTCCTGTATTTTACCGTGGGCATCACCCCAGAATTCTGAGCTAAACTGCTCGAGACGGCGCTAATGTACGCCTAAAACTGAAACGAGACAAGAGGCATTTTCTTATTTACTTTTAGTAACTTACAGGTGTCTCATATCGGCGACAGTTTAATTTCTGACGGTAATAATTAGAGATTCAGCGAAGGAAAAAACCTTAAGAAAAAAGCCATAAAAACCATGAGGTTATTATGGCTTATGTGAGGAGGTAAAGAGTCAGAGCAGTTTGTTAAATGTATAACGACGATTCTCCCACCGGGCGCGTTTTAAAGCGACGGTGGATCCAGAGGTACTGCTCCGGTGCGCGCATGATCTCTTTCTCGATAATCTTGTTCATATAGGCAGCGGCTTGATTTTCATCTGCCGGGTAGCCTTCCATCTCTGGGGTGATGAACAAACGATATCCGCTGTAATCCTCTTTTCTTACCATCGTTACGGTCAACATGGCTGCGCCAGAGAGACGGGAGAGAACATAGGTGCCATTGGTTGTGGCGACATTTTCTACCGCAAAGAACGGCGCGAAGGAGCTGCCTTTACGACCATAATCCTGATCGGGAGCAAACCATACCGCTTCACCTTTCTTCAGTGCACTGACAATGCCGCGCAGATTATTTCTGCCGATCATCGCTTTGTTAGAGCGCATGCGACCACGGGTCTGCACCCATTCCATCAGCTGATTATTATGTGGACGATAGGTAGCCATCATTGGCTGACAAAGTCCCATCACGCGGCCGCCCAGTTCCAGCGACATAAAATGGACGCCGACAACCATTACGCCGCGATTTTGCATTTGTGCGCGTTTAAGGTTATCCAGCCCTTCAACATCAAACCATTTACGTACGCGACTGTCTGGCCAGAACCACGCCATGCCGGTTTCTACCAACGCCATGCCGAGTGAACGAAAGTTTTCGGCAATCATCTTCTCGCGTTCTTCCGCAGAATGCTGCGGGAAGCAAAGTTCCAGGTTTTTACGGGCGATAGATTCACGCCGTTTCAGGAATGGTCGCGCCATTGCGCCAATACGCGTGCCGAGAAAGCAGAGAACAGGATAAGGAAGCTGTACCCAAAGCCAGAGTACACCAAGCCCAAACCATGTGAGCCAGTAGCGAGGATGCATAAACTCGCGGGAAAATTTGCATTGTGGAAACATAGTTACCTTCTGTAGATACGAATTGTTGTATCGCAGAAGATTCCATGTCGACAGCGGTACACTCAATTGATTAGGCCATCATGTACGACAATGGTTCCTGTAAAGAGTGTAAAGACTAGTCAGGACATAACCACGAGGAGCATGAATGCGGTATCTGTACTTTATCACTCGCTGACTGCTTTCAGCTACTGATTATTAATCGTGCAAAGTAAATATTTTTCCGTACACAACAGTCTTGCATTTAACATGCTGTTTTCATTGATGCTTAGCAAAAATTGCCAGAGGTTAAGGATTGTCTTACTATTAAAGTGACTGAAGTTACAGGTTTTTTAGCGCGGCAGGAGGTTGAGCTATGATTTATTTATGGATGTTTCTCGCCCTGTGTATTGTCTGCGTAAGCGGCTACATCGGTCAGGTACTGAACGTGGTATCGGCGGTCTCTTCTTTCTTCGGCATGGTGATCCTCGCTGCACTCATTTATTACTTCACCATGTGGTTAACTGGCGGTAATGAACTGGTGACGGGGATATTTATGTTTCTTGCCCCGGCTTGTGGCTTGATGATTCGCTTTATGGTGGGGTATGGCAGGCGATAGCGGGTCAGGATGGCTCATTTGGGCAGGTGTTCACATCAGCATCAGACATGATTGTTCACCTGCCATGTGACAGACGCTATCGCACAGGATGAATAAGATAATTCGCCTTTGTCGGAAAAGGGGGCGGAATTTCTTCTGTGAGGTTTAATGGTGGCGCATCTTCTCTCATTTTTAACAAAATCGCCTGTGATGGCTGAAATTTTGTAGAGTGAGTTGTCGTCATCGCTGACGTTTTTTCCGTCTCTTTATAGCTCGCCTCACTACCACCACCAGAAATAGAAAATGCAAAAACATTGCATGCCATAATAGAGACCAATAAAAATAAGCTAAAAAGCATTAAGTTTACTTTCATAGAAAGTTATCCTGAAAATGGTTCACTGAAAACCTACGACGTTATGGCTGTATTTACATATAATTAATCAGTATTTACATCGATATAATAAATGACATCTCTTTGTGGTATATAAGAATAGTTCTCTGTGACAGGAAGCAGATTCCTACAACTGTAAGACTAAAATACTTCTTGCGGTAATAACTACAAGTGTAAGATAACCCTTTCAAAATGACCGTTGCTCTCTGATTTCTCATTTCATGCTCACCCAATATGATGGCGGCGTTTTCTAAAACTGTTAAAGAATGAGGTAAGTATGAAACGTTTAATTATGGCTACGATGGTCACAGCTATTCTGGCATCTTCAACTGTATGGGCTGCTGATAATGCACCGGTAGCGGCACAACAGCAAACTCAGCAAGTTCAGCAAACCCAGAAAACGGCAGCAGCAGAGCGTATCTCTGAACAAGGTTTATATGCGATGCGTGACGTGCAGGTAGCGCGC
The DNA here is from genome assembly GCF_036662595.1 of Escherichia sp. Lx600-2. Classification (NCBI taxonomy): domain Bacteria; kingdom Pseudomonadati; phylum Pseudomonadota; class Gammaproteobacteria; order Enterobacterales; family Enterobacteriaceae; genus Escherichia; species Escherichia sp. Lx600-2. The sequence goes on from NZ_JAYQWM010000040.1 coordinate 16,568, forward strand.
CTGGCTCTGTTTCATGGCGATCCGGAAAAGGCAAAAGAACTGACCAATGAAGCTTCCGCTTTGTTGTCAGATGACAGTACCGAATGGGCAAAGTTCGCTAAGCCAGGTAAAAAGACCAATCTCAATGATGACCAATATATTGTCATTAATGCATCTGTCGGAATTTCTGAGAGTTATGTAGCAACACCCGAAAAAGAAGCCGCGATAAAAATTGCCAATGAAAAAATGGCGAAAGGGGATAAAAAGGGCGCAATGGAAGAGCTTCGCCTGGCCGGTGTTGGTGTAATGGAAAACCAATATCTGATGCCGCTTAAACAGACTCGTAATGCACTTGCTGATGCGCAGAAACTGCTTGATAAAAAGCAATACTACGAGGCAAACCTGGCGCTTAAAGGTGCGGAAGATGGAATCATCGTCGATAGCGAAGCACTGTTTGTGAACTAATGCTGACAGGCAGTATATTGAGGTAAAGGATTTAACTCCCTCCAGCCGACAATTTTTTATGACCACAATACGACAGGTTGTGGTCATAAAATTATTTGGCGCTCGCGGTTCTATAAACTCGCATTTTATATTCCTCAAAGTAAACCGCAATAATCCCGTGTCATCACAAATCATTTATTATGTTATGTTTTATGGTACGCTTTAAAAAGCGTAATCATACCCTTGCTTGTAAATCACCGGCGCTTCTTACAGTTGTAAGAATAACATCACAAATGTCGCGGCTCTCTCTGATTACCGCGAGCCAATATTTATCATATTCTTCTTTTCGTCCTCACTACTTACCATGCGGAAAGGAATTGGAAGTGGCGATGAAATGATTTTCAGCACTTGATACGGGAATTTAAAAATATCGAGTGCCGCTACGACGATATTTTGCGGATTATTTATAGAGGGCGTTATGCCTTAAATAAACGCTAAATTAACACATATTTAATTAACTAATAGGTATTGCTATGTCAACTCCACTTCAAGGAATTAAAGTTCTCGATTTCACCGGTGTGCAATCTGGCCCATCTTGTACTCAAATGCTGGCCTGGTTTGGCGCTGACGTCATTAAAATTGAACGCCCCGGCGTTGGTGACGTAACGCGTCACCAGCTGCGAGATATTCCTGATATCGATGCGCTTTACTTCACCATGCTTAACAGTAACAAACGTTCTATTGAGTTAAATACCAAAACAGCGGAAGGCAAAGAGGTAATGGAAAAGCTGATCCGCGAAGCTGATATCTTAGTCGAGAACTTTCATCCAGGGGCCATTGATCACATGGGTTTCACCTGGGAGCATATTCAAGAAATCAATCCACGTCTGATTTTTGGTTCGATCAAAGGGTTTGATGAGTGTTCGCCTTATGTGAATGTAAAAGCCTATGAAAACGTTGCTCAGGCAGCGGGTGGCGCGGCATCCACTACGGGTTTTTGGGACGGTCCGCCGCTGGTAAGCGCTGCAGCGTTAGGAGACAGCAACACCGGAATGCATTTGCTGATCGGTTTACTTGCTGCTTTGCTGCATCGCGAAAAAACGGGGCGTGGGCAACGAGTCACCATGTCAATGCAGGATGCCGTATTGAACCTTTGCCGCGTGAAATTACGCGACCAGCAGCGTCTCGATAAATTGGGTTATCTGGAAGAATACCCGCAGTATCCGAATGGTACATTTGGTGATGCAGTTCCCCGCGGAGGTAATGCGGGTGGTGGCGGTCAGCCTGGATGGATCCTGAAATGTAAAGGCTGGGAAACAGATCCTAACGCCTATATTTATTTCACTATTCAGGAGCAAAACTGGGAAAACACCTGTAAAGCCATCGGCAAACCAGAATGGATTACCGATCCGGCATACAGTACAGCCCATGCCCGACAGCCACATATTTTCGATATTTTTGCTGAAATCGAAAAATACACTGTCACTATTGATAAACATGAAGCAGTGGCTTATTTGACTCAGTTTGATATTCCTTGTGCACCGGTTTTAAGTATGAAAGAAATTTCACTTGATCCCTCTTTACGCCAAAGTGGCAGTGTTGTCGAAGTGGAACAACCGTTGCGTGGAAAATATCTGACAGTTGGTTGTCCAATGAAATTCTCTGCCTTTACGCCAGATATTAAAGCTGCGCCACTATTAGGTGAACATACCGCTGCGGTATTGCGGGAGCTGGGTTATAGCGACGATGAAATTGCTGCAATGAAGCAAAACCACGCCATCTGATATTAACGGGAGCTTCTGGCTCCCAATTTATAAAAATTTCGAGGTTATTAATCATGTCAGATCAACTTCAAATGACAGATGGTATGCATATCATCGTTGAAGCATTAAAACAGAATAATATTGACACTATTTATGGTGTTGTAGGTATTCCTGTGACGGATATGGCACGCCATGCCCAGGCGGAAGGCATTCGTTATATTGGTTTTCGTCATGAGCAGTCGGCAGGCTATGCCGCTGCGGCAAGCGGTTTTCTTACCCAAAAACCGGGGATCTGCCTGACAGTGTCTGCGCCAGGATTCCTCAATGGTTTGACCGCATTGGCCAACGCAACGGTAAATGGTTTTCCGATGATCATGATTAGCGGCTCCAGCGACCGCGCGATCGTCGACCTACAGCAAGGTGATTATGAAGAGCTGGACCAAATGAATGCGGCAAAACCGTATGCCAAAGCAGCATTTCGCGTTAATCAGCCGCAGGATCTTGGCATTGCATTGGCACGCGCTATCCGGGTCTCAGTATCGGGTCGCCCTGGCGGAGTTTATCTTGATTTGCCAGCAAATGTCCTGGCCGCGACGATGGAAAAAGACGAAGCGTTAACCACGATTGTAAAAGTTGAAAATCCGTCGCCAGCATTATTGCCATGCCCGAAGTCAGTCGCTAGCGCAATTTCGCTTTTAGCAAAAGCTGAACGACCATTAGTTATCCTTGGCAAAGGCGCGGCGTATTCACAAGCTGATGAACAGCTTCGTGAATTTATTGAAAGTGCCCAGATTCCATTCCTGCCAATGTCTATGGCGAAAGGGATCCTCGAAGATACGCATCCACTTTCTGCGGCAGCTGCGCGTTCGTTTGCCCTGGCAAATGCTGACGTTGTCATGCTTGTTGGTGCACGACTGAATTGGTTACTGGCACACGGTAAAAAAGGATGGGCGGCAGATACACAGTTTATTCAACTGGATATTGAACCGCAGGAAATTGACAGCAACCGCCCCATTGCTGTGCCAGTCGTTGGCGATATTGCATCCAGTATGCAAGGTATGCTGGCAGAACTGAAACAAAACACATTTACGACTCCACTGGTATGGCGCGATATTTTAAATATCCACAAGCAGCAAAATGCACAAAAAATGCATGAAAAATTGAGTACAGATACCCAACCATTAAATTACTTTAATGCATTAAGTGCTGTGCGCGATGTATTGCGCGAGAACCAGGATATTTATTTAGTAAATGAAGGGGCAAATACCCTGGATAATGCACGAAATATTATTGATATGTATAAACCACGTCGTCGTCTGGATTGTGGTACCTGGGGTGTCATGGGCATCGGTATGGGCTATGCCATCGGTGCTAGCGTGACCTCTGGTTCTCCGGTTGTCGCCATTGAAGGTGATAGTGCTTTTGGTTTCAGTGGGATGGAGATTGAAACAATTTGTCGATATAACCTGCCGGTGACGATCGTTATTTTTAATAATGGCGGCATCTACAGAGGAGACGGTGTTGATCTCAGTGGCGCTGGTGCACCATCACCAACAGATCTGTTGCACCATGCAAGGTATGACAAATTAATGGATGCGTTTCGTGGCGTTGGCTATAACGTCACCACGACAGATGAACTTCGTCATGCTTTAACCACCGGTATTCAGTCGCGCAAACCGACCATTATTAATGTGGTAATCGACCCAGCAGCAGGAACTGAAAGTGGCCATATTACCAAACTTAACCCAAAACAAGTCGCTGGTAATTAAATACTGACATCGTCTCCTCTTGCCAACTCATTATGCGATGGTGAGGGGACCCTTATCGGAAATACTATTATGCTAACATTTTTTATTGGCGATTTATTGCCTATTATCGTAATCATGCTGTTGGGTTATTTTAGCGGCAGACGAGAAACTTTTTCAGAAGATCAAGCTCGGGCATTTAATAAACTGGTATTAAACTACGCGCTTCCTGCAGCCCTATTTGTATCTATTACCCGGGCAAACAGGGAAATGATTTTTGCGGACACTCGTCTGACCCTTGTATCACTTGTGGTTATTGTCGGATGTTTCTTTTTCTCCTGGTTCGGTTGCTACAAATTTTTTAAACGCACTCATGCAGAAGCAGCTGTATGTGCATTAATTGCAGGTTCACCTACTATTGGATTCCTGGGATTTGCAGTTCTCGATCCTATTTATGGTGATTCCGTATCAACAGGTTTAGTGGTAGCAATTATTTCTATTATTGTTAACGCAATTACTATTCCTATTGGTCTGTATTTGCTGAATCCTTCCTCAGGAGCGGATGGTAAGAAGAATAGTAATCTGAGCGCATTAATTTCTGCGGCAAAGGAGCCAGTAGTATGGGCACCTGTTCTGGCAACGATCCTGGTGTTGGTTGGGGTAAAAATTCCGGCAGCATGGGACCCAACCTTTAATCTGATTGCGAAGGCTAACTCAGGGGTAGCGGTATTCGCTGCGGGGTTGACTCTGGCTGCACATAAATTCGAGTTCAGTGCCGAAATTGCTTATAACACCTTCCTGAAGCTGATTCTGATGCCACTGGCGCTGCTTCTCGTTGGTATGGCATGTCATTTGAACAGCGAACATTTGCAGATGATGGTACTGGCAGGCGCATTACCGCCGGCATTCTCCGGAATCATTATTGCCAGCCGGTTTAATGTCTACACCCGCACTGGTACAGCGTCATTGGCTGTGAGCGTACTGGGCTTTGTCGTCACGGCTCCCTTGTGGATTTATGTCAGTCGACTGGTTTCATAATTAATCATGTTATTGATTTTACATAAATGCCGAAGTGTCTTTTCACCTTCGGCTTTTTTCAAGGCATAAGCAAATGACAAATAATGAAAGCAAAGGGCCGTTTGAAGGCTTATTAGTTATCGATATGACACATGTCCTTAATGGACCTTTCGGAACTCAACTTCTTTGTAATATGGGCGCAAGGGTAATTAAAGTTGAGCCACCAGGTCATGGTGATGATACCCGCACATTTGGTCCCTATGTGGATGGACAGTCACTCTATTACAGTTTTATTAATCATGGTAAAGAGAGTGTGGTTCTTGATTTAAAGAATGATCACGATAAAAGTATATTTATAAATATGCTTAAACAAGCTGATGTATTAGCTGAGAATTTTCGCCCAGGTACAATGGAAAAACTGGGGTTTTCATGGGAAAGGTTACAAGAAATCAACCCGCGCCTCATATATGCTTCATCGTCAGGTTTCGGACATACCGGTCCGCTAAAAGATGCTCCTGCCTACGATACCATCATTCAGGCAATGAGCGGGATAATGATGGAAACGGGATACCCTGATGCTCCGCCAGTGCGCGTTGGTACTTCTCTTGCGGATCTATGTGGCGGTGTCTATTTATTCAGTGGAATAGTGAGTGCACTTTATGGCCGCGAAAAGAGCCAGAGAGGGGCGCATGTCGATATAGCGATGTTTGATGCCACGCTGAGTTTTCTGGAGCACGGGCTGATGGCATATATCGCGACTGGGAAGTCACCACAACGTTTGGGAAATCGCCACCCCTACATGGCACCTTTTGATGTTTTCGATACTCAGGATAAGCCGATTACGATTTGTTGTGGTAATGACAAGCTTTTCTCTGCGTTATGCCAGGCACTGGAGCTTACGGAACTGGTTAATGATCCCAGATTTAGCAGCAATATTTTACGCGTACAAAACCAGGCTATTCTTAAACAATATATTGAGCGGACGTTAAAAACACAGGCAGCTGAAGTTTGGTTAGCCAGAATACATGAAGTTGGTGTGCCCGTCGCGCCGTTATTAAGTGTGGCTGAGGCCATTAATTTGCCACAAACTCAGGCGAGAAATATGTTGATTGAAGCCGGGGGAATAATGATGCCGGGTAATCCGATAAAAATCAGTGGCTGCGCGGACCCGCATGTTATGCCGGGAGCGGCAACGCTCGACCAGCATGGGGAGCAAATTCGCCAGGAGTTCTCATCATAAATGTAAGATGTGCTGGTAAATAGCTCCCACATTTGAACATTGTGGGAGCCGCTATTTAGTCATTTTGCTGACAGAAAACAGCAATTTCCTGGTCCAGCTCTGCAATGTGTTCTTTTACAGAGTTTAGCAACTGAAGAATTTCAGGCTTACTGTCATCTGAAACAGGTGTTATTTCTAACTGATGGCTAATATTAATCAACTTTTGCAAATTCAGGATGTTAGCCGCACCGTGGATGCGATGAATACATTGATGGAAAGTTCTGTTATCGCCAGCTTCTAGTGCATGAAACGCAGCGGGTAGATCTTTATGCGTTTCATGCTGGAAAGTCATGAGAATCTCCTGCATCAGTTGTAGATCGTTCGCCGTATTATTTTTCAGGGCTTCGATATCAAGGTGGCGATACTGAGGTGCAATATGCGCAACCTGGTGTAACTGACTTAAATGTGTTTTCAGTACATCCAGGGTCAACGGTTTGAACAAACATAAGTTCATGCCGCAATTTAACCCTTTTTCACGTTCGTTAGCCTGTGCGTTGGCTGTAAGCCCCCAGATGGGTAAGGACGAATTTTGCTCACGGAGTTTGCGAGTCAACTCAAAACCATCCATATTCGGCATATTAACGTCAGTAATAAGCAGATCATAATGTTGCATACTGACTTTGTGTAGCGCTTGCACACCATCAGTGGCTTCGTCAACATCATATCCTAATAGATTTAGCTGGCGTTTGAGTAATAGCCTGTTGGTCGGATGATCATCCGCGATTAATATGCTCAACTTTTCAGGTAGTGTGATAGGTTGTTCTGCTTTTGCCTCGACAGCCGCCACTTGTTGGGTAATTTCTACCGGGATTGTGATCGTAAATGTTGTTCCTATGCCTGGATGACTTTCTAATGACAAATCACCCTGCATGTTTTTAATTAATTCTTTGCAGATCATTAAGCCTAAACCAGAACCTGTTTGCTGACGACCTGCACTTGTTTGGCTATAACGTTTAAACAGTTGTTGTTGTTCTTCCTGTGATAATCCACTTCCAGAATCCATAATCGTCATTTTGATTACAGCGTGGTTGTCATCAATGTGAACCAGGGAGGTCGTAATTTTTACTGCCCCCTCGGTGGTAAATTTGAGAGCATTACTCAGTAAATTTGATAAGACCTGCTTAAACGCCTGAGGGTCGATCTTAACCAGGTAATGTTCAGGAAACGTACTGCTGCAACTTAATGCGATCGATTTGCTTGCAGCAATCGCACCGAAAGAGTGACAAGTGTTCTGGACTAAAGTAGGAATATCGACCCATTGTGGTTGAAGTTGATAGTTACCCGATTCAATTTTGTCGACATCAAGGATTTCACCAATTAAGCCGAGGAGTGATTGTCCGGTGGCGTAGGCAAGTGAAATCGCCTCCACACGTTGCTCCTTGCTAAGACCAGAACCCGACAGAAGTTCCAGGAAGCCCATAATGGAGCTAATTGGTGTTCTTATTTCGTGACTCATTGTTGCCAGAAACTGGCTTTTTGCGACAGTTGCATTGATCGCTTTATTTCTCTCTACTTCGAGTGCATGAATTAAATCACGCGTCTCGGTAATATCTTGCCAACCACAAATATAAACAGCATGTTCGCTGGCTGGCAGATTGCATAATGTATGCCAGTGATTAATGCATCTTTTCTCGATGCCATTATCAATTTCAAATACCTGTGTGTATATTGTTCGATTTTCTTTCGTTTCTGCTGTGACTTCATGCGCATTAGAAAAAACATCTTTAAAGGGGGAGTCACTGTTTTCTAATGGTAACATTGCATTTTTGTAGTAATCCGCAGTGAAATAATGTTCAAAAGCACTATTATGACTAATGACATTACCTTGCCAGTTTACAACATAAGTTGGATTCGGTAAGGAATCCGAGAGTGCTTTCCGGAATGATATTTGGTTTTCTAAATCACCCTGAATGACTTTACGACGACGAACTGAGCGTAACAGGTAGAATCCCCATAAAAGGCTACTGCCAACTAATAAAACGGATAATGTCGTAACAATATAAAATTGCTCGCTATAGAGGTCCCATGTGTCAATGGTCACATTGGGCATTTTAATCCATTTTTCGGTCAGGCGCAGAACTTCGCTTGGGGGGATTGCATTCAGTGCTTTATTAATAATATCCTTAAGTTCCGGTTCTCCGCGAGGAAAAGCGAACGAAAGCGATGCATTCGGAACGCCGGGAATAAGAAAATGATAAAGTTCATTAGGATAGTAATGGTCGATCATGTAACGTGAATTTAACTGTGTCGCGACCAGAGCATCAAGTTCGCCTTCCTTGACCTTGTGAAATGCAGCGCTGGCGTTATCGACTTTTATCCACTCTACCTCCGGATACATCTCTTTTAATTGCGAATGAAGCTCATAATAATATGGAATGGCAACTTTCATTCCTTTTTTTAATGTTTGTTCACTGTCAGGCGCTTTTTGCATGACAAAAACGTAAGGCGTTGTTATGAAGGCTTCAGCAAATAAAACATTATTTTCTCTATCTTCACTATAAATAGCACCGGGTAATATATCCCATCCGCCGGGATTCAGCTGTGTTCCAGCATGGATATTGTGTGAAACGGTGATCGGAGAAAAATTTAAACCTGTTTGCAAGGTAATAATATTAAGAATGTCCCCCATAACGCCCCGAACCGAGCCATTTTCATCCGTCATAGAATAGGGGGGCGAGTAAGGATTTTCCAGCACCTTTAAATCGGGATGCTGCTTAATCCACTGTTTTTCATGTTCAGTGAGTTCTAATGGTTTGTTCAGAAAGGCCAGGTTTCCTGTATCAAGCCAATTTTGTGATACTTCATAGCGAACTTCATTTGTCAAAGCATCAACAAATCGATTGAGTACTTCATTAAGAACGACAGATTCTTTTCTGGTCAAGAAAAAATTATATTGACGCGGTGAGTTATAATATTTCACTACATTTAAGGAGTGAGTGAAATAGCGGGAAATCATACTGCTGGTAATGATGTTACTACCAATAAAGTAATCATTCTGTCCGGCTGAGACGGATGCTAATGCCTGATATAAATTTGTAAAAGAGATAATTGTTGCTTTTGGAAATGATTGATGAATTACCTCGTCAGGGGGATAATTTGCTACTCGAGCAATATTTACTGGTTTTGATGAGGTAAGCGGTCGCATTGAATCGTGAAGGGTGGTGACCAGCGCCGGAAAGGTAATTATCAGTGGTTTGGTTGCAGCAATGTCATCATTAAGAGGCGGCGAAGCAACTAAATGTGATAACACTATATCGACTTCACCTTCTTCCAGCGCGTCCATTGCTTTTTGGTGATCGGCGTATTCCCGGAGTGTTAATTTGATATTTAACGCTCTTTTTAAAAGATTTAAATAATCAGCATTAATACCACGAACCCGTTGCTGCGAATCGGTATGCAACAACGTAGCCGTTTGGGACTTATGTACTGCAATCACAAGATTTTTTTTGCTCGCTAACCAACGTAATTCCTTGTTGCTCAGACGTAGTGGATCAAGTGTGACACGGTTGTTACTACTGATGCCACGATATTCGATGTAATCTTCGTCTGCGAAACTTATGGTCGACCAAAGACCACAACAGAGAAGAAAAATATAGGGTAAAAACTTCATGTGGTTAGCCGATTTTGTTACGTTGTGCGAATGTGTAAAGATCCATCAGTGATTTACATTCTAATTTTTCCATCAGGCGACTTTTATACGTGCTGACAGTTTTGTTGCTGATGAACATTTTTTCAGCAATGTCATTATTATCCTTGCCATCAAGAATATAGCGCATGACACTAATTTCTTGTTTCGATAAGGAGTCGAGTTTTTGCTGGTCGGACGTTAAACTTCCAACAAACCGGTTGAGAGAGAAGGGGAAATAGCAGTAGCCATTTTTTGCAGCTTCAATAGCCGCAATGATATTGTTCATGCCTTCTTTTTTACTCACGAAACCATTAGCGCCAGCATCAGCACAATGTTTCCCGTAAAAATGGTCATTTTTAGCGGAGACGATAATAATAATTCCGCTATATTGGCGCTTCCTCAGCGTTTCTAACACCTGGATACCGTTAACTCCGGGGATATCGACATCAATGATGACGATATCAGGCTTAAGTGTTTCCACCCGCTGAACGGCACTTCCGCCTTCAGTCAACTCTGCTAAGATTTCAATATCGTTTTTGATCAATAAATTACGAATTGCTGCGATAGCAAGAGGATGGTCATCAATAATTATTGCGTTCATAGATTATTCCCTTTGCAATGAAGCATCTCCCTTCTCCCTGTAGTAATACAGACATAAGGCGTCATCTCATTTTCTCAATAAAAATAAGAAAATCTGAGCTTCCTTTAAGATAATTCGACAAGTATACCATATAAATAGTCGGCATAAATGAAATGTCAACAATAAAATCAGGGATTGTACCGATGATTTATAGTTTCAAGTTGGCACTATAAGTCTTCTTACTAATCCTACAGGCGTAAGAATTGTATTGCAAAAGCCACGGTTTAGTCCTCTGTTGTTTTTTTTGCACCTCATTTAAATTAGGCCTCCAACGTTCCTGGGATAATGTGCACACATGCACTGTGTTTGATATGAAGAATGAATACTCTTTTCATTCAATTCATAAATTTCATCTATGCGAAATGAGAGATAAAAGTGGAACAGATTAATTCAAATAAAAAACATTCTAACAGAAGAAAATACTTTTCTTTATTGGCGGTAGTTTTATTTATTGCGTTTTCAGGTGCCTATGCCTATTGGTCAATGGAATTAGAAGACATGATTAGTACAGATGACGCCTATGTCACGGGGAATGCAGATCCAATTTCTGCACAAGTCTCAGGTAGTGTCACTGTAGTTAATCATAAAGATACGAACTACGTTCGACAGGGTGACATTTTAGTTTCACTGGATAAAACTGATGCCACTATCGCACTCAATAAAGCTAAAAATAATCTGGCAAATATTGTTCGGCAAACGAATAAACTATACTTACAGGATAAACAATACAGTGCCGAAGTTGCTTCAGCACGTATTCAGTATCAACAATCTTTAGAAGATTATAACCGTCGTGTGCCTTTAGCGAAGCAGGGGGTTATTTCAAAAGAAACGCTGGAGCATACCAAAGATACGTTAATAAGTAGCAAAGCGGCATTGAATGCCGCTATCCAGGCTTATAAAGCGAATAAAGCTTTAGTAATGAACACACCATTAAACCGTCAGCCACAAGTCGTTGAAGCTGCGGATGCAACCAAAGAAGCCTGGTTGGCGCTTAAACGTACGGATATTAAGAGTCCGGTTACCGGCTATATTGCCCAGAGAAGTGTTCAGGTCGGCGAAACAGTGAGTCCCGGACAATCGTTAATGGCTGTCGTACCGGCACGTCAAATGTGGGTTAATGCTAACTTTAAAGAAACACAACTCACGGATGTACGGATTGGTCAATCGGTCAATATTATCAGCGATCTTTATGGTGAGAATGTTGTGTTTCATGGCCGGGTGACAGGGATCAATATGGGAACCGGCAATGCGTTCTCCTTATTACCTGCACAAAATGCGACAGGGAACTGGATCAAAATCGTTCAGCGTGTACCGGTTGAAGTTTCTCTTGATCCAAAAGAACTCATGGAACACCCCTTGCGCATTGGTTTATCGATGACTGCAACTATTGATACGAAGGACGAAGACATTGCTGAGCTGCCTGATCTGGCTTCAACCGTGACCTCCATGCCGGCTTATACCAGTAAGGCTTTAGTTATCGATACCAGTCCGATAGAAAAAGAAATTAGCAACATTATTTCGCATAATGGACAACTTTAATGGCAATCACTAAATCAACTCCGGCACCATTAACCGGTGGGACGTTATGGTGCGTCACTATTGCATTGTCATTGGCGACGTTTATGCAAATGTTGGATTCCACTATTTCTAACGTCGCAATACCGACAATATCTGGCTTTCTGGGAGCATCAACAGACGAAGGCACCTGGGTTATCACCTCGTTTGGCGTAGCAAATGCCATTGCGATCCCTGTTACCGGCAGGCTGGCACAAAGAATAGGCGAATTAAGGTTATTTTTACTTTCAGTCACTTTTTTTTCGCTGTCTTCCTTAATGTGTAGTTTATCGACCAATCTTGATGTGCTGATATTTTTTAGAGTCGTTCAGGGGTTAATGGCAGGGCCGTTAATTCCACTGTCACAGAGTTTATTATTAAGGAATTATCCACCAGAAAAAAGAACATTTGCTCTGGCATTATGGTCAATGACCGTGATTATCGCTCCGATATGTGGGCCGATATTGGGCGGTTATATTTGTGATAACTTTAGCTGGGGTTGGATATTTTTAATCAATGTCCCTATGGGGATTATCGTCCTGACATTATGCTTAACTTTACTTAAAGGAAGAGAAACTGAGACTTCACCGGTCAAAATGAATCTACCAGGACTGACCCTGTTAGTGCTCGGTGTTGGTGGCTTGCAAATTATGCTTGATAAAGGGCGCGATCTGGATTGGTTCAACTCGAGTACAATAATAATATTAACAGTAGTATCAGTTATTTCTCTGATCTCTTTAGTCATTTGGGAGTCGACCTCAGAGAACCCGATTCTTGATCTCAGTTTGTTTAAGTCCCGTAACTTCACCATTGGTATAGTGAGTATCACATGCGCGTATTTATTTTACTCTGGAGCGATCGTCCTTATGCCGCAGTTACTCCAGGAAACGATGGGGTATAATGCGATATGGGCCGGACTTGCTTATGCGCCCATCGGCATCATGCCACTATTAATTTCACCTTTGATAGGACGTTATGGCAACAAAATAGACATGCGGTTGTTAGTGACATTTAGTTTTTTGATGTATGCGGTTTGCTATTACTGGCGTTCTGTGACATTTATGCCAACGATTGATTTTACAGGCATCATTTTGCCACAGTTTTTCCAGGGATTCGCCGTTGCCTGTTTCTTTTTACCCTTAACAACGATTTCGTTTTCAGGGTTGCCAGATAATAAATTTGCCAATGCCTCGAGTATGAGTAATTTTTTTCGTACCTTGTCAGGATCCGTTGGTACGTCGTTGACAATGACGCTGTGGGGACGACGCGAATCGTTACACCATAGTCAGTTGACAGCAACCATCGATCAATTTAACCCCGTGTTTAATTCATCGTCACAAATTATGGATAAATACTATGGTTCGCTTTCAGGAGTTCTTAATGAAATTAATAATGAAATAACCCAGCAGTCACTTTCTATTTCTGCAAATGAGATTTTCCGTATGGCGGCTATTGCTTTTATCTTACTTACGGTTTTGGTTTGGTTTGCGAAACCGCCGTTTACAGCGAAAGGCGTTGGGTGATGGTAAAAGCAGGGGGTTATAGCGGGTAAGACCGGGGATCTTAAGTCTGCGCCATCGGCAGCATCGCTCACCCAGGGAAAGGATGGCGATGCTGCGTTGAAACGTTATTAACGGCCTTTTGCCAGATATTGATTCATCTCTTCTTCCGGCACCATTCCACCTCCCGTCGCCCACACCAGATGAGTGGCATTACGCAGCTGTTCTGCGCTGAAACCGTGCATCTGTTGGTAACTTACTGATGCACACACGCGCTGAGGTCCGGCCATACCCGCCAGTGCCGAAGGTTCAAGACGAATACCTTCTTCCTGCGCCAGCCAGCCAAGCATGTCATACATGGTTTGATCGCTAAGGGTATAGAAGCCATCCAGCAGACGCTCCATTGCCCGCCCGACAAAGCCTGATGCGCGACCAACAGCAAGGCCATCCGCTGCGGTAAGGTTGTCGATACCAATATCCTGAACAGAAATCTGATCGTGTAACCCTGTATGGATGCCTAACAGCATACAAGGGGAGTGCGTTGGTTCGGCAAAAAAGCAGTGAACATGATCGCCAAACGCCAGTTTAAGCCCGAATGCGACGCCACCAGGACCACCGCCAACACCACACGGCAGATAGACAAACAGAGGGTTATCAGCATCGACGATACGGCCTTGCTGGGCAAATTGCGCTTTAAGACGCTGGCCAGCGACGGAATACCCAAGGAACAACGTGCGGGAATTTTCGTCATCAATAAAGAAACAGTTCGGGTCAGACTGCGCTGCTTTACGTCCTTCCTCGACGGCAACACCATAATCTTGCTCATATTCCACGACCGTAACGCCATGGCTGCGCAGTTTCGCTTTTTTCCATGCCCGGGCATCAGCAGACATATGCACTGTCACCTTAAAGCCAATGCGGGCGCTCATAATGCCGATTGATAACCCCAGATTTCCGGTTGAGCCCACAGCAATGCTGTACTGGCTAAAGAACTGTTTAAACTCCGGAGAAAGCAGTTTGCTGTAGTCATCATCAAGCGTCAGCAACCCCGCTTCCAGAGCCAGTTTTTCTGCGTGTGCCAGGACTTCATAAATCCCGCCGCGTGCTTTTATGGAGCCGGAAATGGGCAAATGGCTATCTTTTTTCAGTAACAGTTGCCCGCTGATCGGTTGTTGATATTCCTTTTCCAGCCGTTTTTGCATAGCCGGAATGGCAACCAGTTCTGATTCAATAATCCCCCCAGTGGCAGCAGTTTCAGGAAATGCTTTTGCCAGATAGGGTGCAAAACGGGATAAGCGCGCATGGGCGTCCTGAACATCCTGTTCGGTCAGGCCAACATAAGGTAAACCTTCAGCCAATGAGGTCGTGCCAGGATTAAACCAGGTGGTTTCTTTAAGAGCAACCAGATCCTTTACCAACGGATACTGGGCGATGAGCGAGTTCATTTTAGCGTTTTCCATAGTACGTCTCTTTGCGCTTAGATGATAAATGACAGCAGGAATGTGCCCGCCAGAGCGACGACTGAAGCGATAAATGTCGCTGTCGTATAGTATTTAAATGTTTCATTGAGCGTAGCGCCGCAATATTGCTTCACCAGCCAGAAAAGCGAGTCCGTAACGATCGTGCAGCCAATCGCGCCTGAACCGATAGCAATCGCAATAATTTCCGGGCTGATGTCGGGATACAGCGGCAGCATGGGTGCAACAATTGCCGTTGCCCCCATCATTGCCACGGTAGCGGAGCCCACTGCCGCATGCAGAATAAGAGCTACTAACCAGGCCAGAAGAATCGGGTGCATATGCATATTGGAGAGAATAACTGCCAGCGTATCAGCGAGACTGCTGTTTTTTAAAATGGCGTTGAATGCGCCTCCGGCCCCGATAATCAGCAAAATATTAGCAATAGAACCGAAGCCATTTTCCGTATGTGTGAGCATCGTCCCCATGCTCATATGCTGGCGTATACCCAACACATAATAGGCGACAAACACGGCGATAAACATGGCAGTGATAGGGTTGCCAATAAACTCAAGCAAGATATACAAACCACTCTCACGCGCCATATTCAATTCGGCAATCGTTTTCACCAACATCAGCGCAATGGGTAGCAGTATGGTCAATAACGTTGCTCCTAATGACGGTAGTGTTTTTTCATCGCGAACTTTGAGATCGGCAAACTCTGTGGGTACAGGTTTAAAGGGCAGTCGTTGACCCAGAAATTTAAGGAAAAGTGGGCCACCGATCAGTGATGCCATCAGCCCAACCAGCAAACCGTAGACGATCACCGAACCGATATCTGCGCCCAGCTTATTGGCAACATATAAAGCAGCCGGATGTGGGGGAACCACGCAGTGCACTGCCATCAATGCGGTACACAGCGGAATAGCCAGCTTTAACAATGAGGTATTGGTTTTTTTGGCAATTGAAAAAGCCAGAGGAATCAATAGCACGACGCCCACTTCAACAAACAGCGTGATGCCGCAAATCAGGCCAACCAGCACCATAATGACATCAGCCGAAAGCCAGCGGCAGCGTTGAAGTGTCAGACCAATTCTTTCTGCGGCCCCGGATACTTCCATCATTTTTCCCAGTATCGTGCCCAGGCCGATAACCGCAGCAAGGAACCCCAGCGTTCCGCCAATTCCACTTTCAATAGCATTTACCATATCCAGTGGCTCCATGCCCATCATCGTTCCCACGAAGAAGCTGGCCAGCAACAGCGCCAGAAACGGGTGGAATTTGAACTTCACGATGGTCAGTACAATTAACACGATGCTGATAAGCAGCGTGCTCACAACCCAGATTTGAGAGTGCATATCTCACCTTCCCCTGTGATTAACCTGATGATATTGGACAAAAAAACAACACAGGCTGACAAACGATAAAATTTGCCTTTCACATGAGACAAATTGCATCAAGTGAGTGATTTACATCTAAAAATGAAGGTAAATTGAGATATGGTTCACTTTAGATCACCTTACAGCTGAAATTTTGCCGCTATTTTTTTACACTTAAGAGAAAAATGAGGTGATTATGGAACCCCTTCGTGAAATAAGAAATCGACTGCTTAACGGCTGGCAACTATCAAAACTGCATACTTTTGAAGTGGCTGCCAGGCATCAGTCCTTCGCCCTGGCGGCAGAGGAATTGTCGCTGAGCCCCAGTGCGGTAAGTCACCGTATCAATCAGCTGGAAGAAGAATTGGGTATTCAGTTGTTTGTTCGTTCCCATCGCAAAGTGGAATTAACGCACGAGGGGAAACGCGTTTATTGGGCGCTAAAATCGTCGCTGGATACCCTGAACCAGGAAATTCTTGATATCAAAAATCAGGAGTTATCGGGAACGTTAACTCTGTATTCCCGGCCCTCTATCGCTCAATGCTGGTTGGTGCCCGCATTAGGTGACTTTACACGCCGCTATCCGTCTATTTCGCTCACCGTGCTCACTGGTAATGACAATGTCAATCTGCAACGTGCCGGAATCGATTTGGCAATCTACTTTGATGACGCGCCGTCAGCGCAACTGACTCATCACTTTCTGATGGATGAAGAAATCCTGCCTGTATGTAGCCCGGAATACGCTCAAAGACATGCTTTAAGCAACACGGTAATTAACCTGCGCCACTGTACGTTGCTCCATGACAGACAGGCATGGAGCAACGACTCCGGAACGGATGAATGGCATAGTTGGGCGCAACATTATGCGGTTAATTTGCCGACATCTTCTGGAATTGGCTTTGATCGCTCTGATTTAGCCGTTATCGCCGCAATGAATCATGTTGGGGTGGCGATGGGAAGAAAACGCCTGGTACAAAAAAGGCTTGCCAGTGGTGAGCTCGTCGCGCCGTTTGGCGATATGACGGTGAAATGCCATCAGCATTATTACATCACCACATTACCGGGCAGGCAGTGGCCAAAAATTGAAGCGTTTATTACCTGGCTAAGAGAACAGGTAAAAACCACTTCATAATGAATAAAACCACGAGTTCCTGGTGTGCCTTATTCGGCCTGCTAGTTCGAATTTAATTTACGGTTTTTATGTGGTTTTAGGGATAAACACAAGGATGGTGTCCCCTGCAGGAATCGAACCTGCAATTAGCCCTTAGGAGGGGCTCGTTATATCCATTTAACTAAGAGGACAATGCGGCATGAGTATACCCGCTAATGGACTGCGGGGTAAGTACGCTGCCGCTCGATTGCTTAAACCCTCGCCATTTATGCCGGGTTTTTATCATTTTTCTTAATGTTTTCCGCACGTTCTGCTTTTTGGCGTGCTTCTGCTTTGCGCTTGTTGCTCATGTCGTTACGGATCTGTGCATGACTCATTAACGCGAAGATAAAGGTGCCGCCGCAGATGTTCCCCGCTAAAGTAGGTAGTGCGAAGGGCCAGATGAAATCGCTCCAGTGCAGCGTACCGTTAAACACCAGATAGAGGATTTCAACAGAACCGACAACGATGTGAGTGGTGTCACCCAGGGCAATAAGCCAGGTCATCAATATAATCACCACAATCTTTGCCGCACCCGCTGCAGGAAACATCCATACCATAGTGGCGATCAGCCAGCCGGAAATGATCGCGTTGGCAAACATCTCGCTGGGGGTGTTCTTCATCACATCCATGCCGATTTTGACAAATGCATCGCGAGTTTCTTCATTGAAGATTGGCATATATTCAAATGCCCACGCCGCAATACCTGTCCCGAGAATATTACCCAGCAGCACGACGCCCCATAACCGCATAAGTAAGCCAACGTTGCTCATTGTCGGTTTTTGCATGACGGGTAGTACCGCAGTCACGGTGTTTTCGGTAAATAATTGCTGGCGGGCCATAATGACGATAATAAAACCAAAGGTATAACCGAGATTCTCCAGCAAGAAGCTGCCCGGCACGCCTTCCAGTTCGACATGAAATATCCCTTTTGCCAGTAGCGAAGCGCCCATCGACAGACCCGCCGCAATGGCTGACCACAGTAGCGCCATTGCGTCGCGTTCCAGCTCTTTTTCACCATCCTGGCGGATATGCTCATGAATTGCCATCGCCCGGGAGGGGAGTCGGTCTTCATCTATTTCTATTTTTTTGCCGCGCTCTTTTTCTTCGCTCTCAACTTCAATTTCGTCGCTGTGTTGATCAATTTTGTTGTTGTCCATGGTCTCTTCTCTTGAATTAGCACGTATAACTAAAGCGTAGCGGCTTTTTTGCTCGCAACTGGCGGGAGTTACTCTGAAAATGAAGAAAAGGCCGCGTTTGCCTTTTTCTGTTTCCATAGAATCAAGTAGCCTACAGGGCGGCGATTACCAGGCTATGATCAAATCAGCAAATCAGGGCGTCTGGACATCAGTTGACGTGCTGTTACAATCGCCCACACCTAAACAGGCGGATACGGTATCGTTCCGTCATGGATGGCAAACTGCATAAGCCATAAAAAAACAGGGAGACATTTATGAAGCTTCGCCTGTCGGCGCTTGCTCTGGGAACTACGCTTCTGGTGGGGTGTGCGAGTTCCGGTACAGATCAGCAAGGGCGTTCTGACCCGTTAGAAGGGTTCAACCGCACCATGTACAACTTCAACTTCAACGTACTAGACCCGTATATTGTTCGACCGGTCGCTGTCGCCTGGCGTGATTATGTTCCGCAACCGGCGCGTAACGGTTTGAGCAACTTTACCGGCAACCTTGAAGAACCCGCGGTGATGGTGAACTACTTCTTGCAGGGCGACCCTTATCAGGGGATGGTCCACTTTACCCGCTTTTTCCTGAACACCATTTTGGGGATGGGTGGTTTTATTGATGTTGCAGGGATGGCGAACCCGAAACTGCAACGGACTGAACCTCACCGCTTCGGTAGTACGCTTGGTCATTATGGCGTGGGTTATGGCCCGTACGTCCAGTTACCGTTCTACGGTAGCTTCACGCTGCGTGATGACGGTGGTGATATGGCGGATGGTCTTTACCCGGTTCTATCCTGGCTGACCTGGCCGATGTCTGTGGGTAAATGGACGCTTGAAGGGATAGAAACTCGTGCGCAGTTGTTGGATTCCGACGGTCTGCTGCGTCAGTCGTCCGATCCTTATATTATGGTGCGCGAAGCGTACTTCCAGCGTCATGATTTCATCGCTAATGGCGGCGAACTCAAACCGCAGGAAAATCCGAACGCGCAAGCGATTCAGGATGATTTAAAAGATATCGATTCTGAATAAGAAACAAATAAAAAAGGTGAGTCGCAATACTCACCTTTTTTGTTGTTATCCCTCAATTACCACAAGTAAAAGGAGATAAACCGACAATGACCCGGACGTAATTATGTAAAAATACTGATGTTCGTCACGACTATTTCAGATATTC
>NZ_JAYQWM010000041.1:0-35744 GCF_036662595.1 Escherichia sp. Lx600-2
AGTCTAAAAACTAGTATTAAGACTATCACTTATTTAAGTGATATTGGTTGTCTGGAGATTCAGGGGGCCAGTCTAATGAAATACTTCTTCGTATAGGAAAGGAAATAGACTCAATTGATGATTTAAATAGCGCTATTAGAACCAATGATTATAATGTTGTTAGTATATTGCTAGCCAATATAAAAGCCAAAATGTTTAAAAATGAATTAAATAAAGAAGATATATTGAAACTGATGGCAGCAAGAGAAAAAGTGGCGGGAGCATCAGACAAATGGACGAAGGCATCAGGCTTATATTCTGCGATAGTGAAAGGGCATACGGAGATTGTTGCTGCCTGGATGGAGACAGCTGAAGTGATAGCCAGCCATTATGAAAATGATAAAGATGTAGTGAGAGAACTACTGTCGCTGAGCAGAAATAATGCAGTTTGCTCTTTGTATGTTGCCAGCTATAAGACAATGAGTAAGCAGGTCATTGATGTATATCTGAATGCGGCGATTCGCCTGGCGTTGCAACACGGGTTCACTTTCGATGAAATTGTGGAGCAGTTTACCCGTGACTTTGATGGGAAGTCATTCTCTCATGTGGTAGAGAAAGCGGATGATATATATATAGGACTCTGGCTGAAAATATTCAAAATTGTGGTTGGTGAAAATGAAAATTATCTTAAAGATGTGATGATGCAACTGGAAGCGAAGAATAATGAAGGTAAATCTGTAATAAGTCAGGCAAATGGCAATCCTGTATTTAAAGAACTATTCTGGAAAGCAATAGACGAATTTAACTTTCCGCAAGAGGAGTTTAATCGGCTAAAGCAATATCGTTCTCTGTAAAGACAGGAGTGCAAGATGTTGAAAGTCGCTCCAGCCAGTAGTAAAGGCAGTTTTGGTGCAGGATGCTCATAAAAAAACAAGCGCTGTTCCGTTCTGATAGTAGAACGGAACAGTGCCCTTTATATCAATTTAGACGACTTACTTACCAATACAGAAGCTGGAGAAAATCCGCCCCAGCAGGTCGTCAGAGGTAAATTCCCCGGTGATTTCGCTTAAGTTCTGCTGCGCCAGGCGCAACTCTTCCGCCAGTAGTTCGCCTGCCCAGGCACCTAACAGTTGCGCTTTACCTTGCTGCAAATGCTCCGCTGCCTGTTCCAGCGCCTGTAGGTGGCGACGGCGCGCCAGGAAGCCGCCTTCCATGTTGGTGTCAAAGCCCATGCTCTGTTTGAGATGGTTACGCAGCACGTCCACGCCTTCGCCAGTCCTTGCAGACAGACGAATTAACGCGTGACCGTTCACTTCACTTATTCCCAGCGTTTCGCCGGTGATATCGGCTTTATTGCGCACCACGGTGATCGGCAGTTTCGCGGGCAGACGGGCGATAAATTCCGGCCAGATCTCTGCCGGATCAACGGCGTCTGTCGTGGTGCCATCGACCATAAACAGCACGCGGTCGGCCTGTTCAATTTCCTGCCACGCGCGCTCGATCCCAATACGTTCAACTTCGTCACTGGCTTCACGTAGCCCGGCGGTATCGATGATATGCAGCGGCATCCCGTCAATGTGGATATGCTCACGCAGCACGTCACGCGTGGTTCCGGCGATATCAGTCACGATTGCTGCTTCACGGCCCGCCAGCGCGTTTAACAGGCTAGATTTACCGGCGTTAGGACGTCCGGCAATCACCACTTTCATCCCTTCGCGCAACAAACTACCCTGACGTGCTTCGGCACGCACTGCATCAAGATCGGCAATCACGTCATTGAGCTGAGCTTCAATTTTGCCGTCGGAGAGGAAATCGATCTCTTCATCAGGGAAATCAATTGCCGCTTCGACGTAAATGCGCAAGTGGGTGAGGGCTTCCACCAGATGGTTGACCCGTGCGGAGAATGCGCCTTGCAGCGAGTTAAGTGCCGAACGGGCTGCCTGTTCCGAACTGGCATCGATAAGATCGGCAATCGCCTCGGCCTGGGCTAAGTCGAGTTTATCGTTAAGAAACGCGCGTTCGGAAAACTCACCCGGGCGAGCAATCCGCAGGCCGGGAATGGTCAGAATGCGTTTTAACAGCAGGTCGAGGATCACCGGACCGCCATGACCCTGCAGTTCCAGCACATCTTCGCCGGTGAACGAGTTCGGGCCAGGGAACCATAGCGCAATCCCCTGATCGAGCACGCTGCCGTCTGCGTCTTTAAATGGCAAATAATCGGCGTAGCGCGGCTTAGGCAGTTTACCCAGCACGGTTTCAGCAACTTCTCGGGCTTTGAGGCCGGAGATGCGCAGGATGCCCACACCACCGCGTCCCGGTGGGGTTGCCTGGGCGACGATAGTGTCGTTATGGCTCATGGTTTATCTCATCAATACAAATAAAAAAGGCGGTCAACTGACCGCCCTTATTTTAGCGAAAACTCACCGAATCAGGATTTTTTCTTCTCGCGGCTATGCAGGCCACGTTTTTCCAGACCACGGTAAATCAGCTGCTGCTGGATAATGGTTACCAGGTTGCTGACGATATAGTACAGCACCAGACCTGACGGGAACCACAGGAAGAACACGGTGAAGATGACCGGCATAAAGGTCATGATCTTCTGCTGCATCGGGTCGGTCACTGTGGTCGGCGACATCTTCTGAATGAAGAACATCGTTACGCCCATCAGGATCGGCAGGATGTAGTACGGGTCCTGTGCCGAGAGGTCGTGGATCCACAGTGCAAACGGTGCCTGACGCAGTTCAACGGAACCCATCAGCATGTAGTACAACGCCAGGAAGATTGGCATCTGGATCAGCAGCGGGAAGCAGCCGCCCAGCGGGTTAACCTTCTCAGCTTTGTACAGCGCCATCATTTCCTGGCTGATACGCTGTTTGTCATCGCCCAGACGCTCACGCATCGCCTGAATCTTCGGCTGCAGCATACGCATCTTCGCCATGGAGGTGTACTGCGCTTTGGTCAGCGGGTACATGATGCCACGAACGATAAAGGTGATGATGATAATGGAGAAGCCCCAGTTACCCACAAAGCTATGGATCCATTTCAGCAGTTTGAACAGCGGTTGAGAGATGAACCACAACCAACCGTAATCAACGGTCAGATCCAGGTGCGGAGCAACAGCTGCCATTTTGTCCTGGATTTCCGGGCCAACCCACAGGGTGCTGTTCATCGCGCCAGTCTGACCAGGCTGAACCAGTACCGGCTGAGATTTATAGCCGATAGCGGCGATGCCGTTACCCAGATTAGCGGTATAGAAGTTGTTGGTACCGTCGTTATGCGGGATCCACGCCGTCGCGAAATACTGTTGCAGCATTGCCACCCAACCACCTTTCGAAGAGATGTTCAGGTTTTCGTTATCGGCAATGGTATCGAACTTGTATTTCTCGTACTTCTCGTCAGGCGTAGAGTACGCCGCGCCACGGAAGGTGTGCAGTGCGAAGTTGCTGCTTCCGGTATCGAGATGCGGTGGCAGAGTGATGGATTGCTTCAACTGACCAAATGAGGAGATTTCCAGCGGTTTCTCGCCAGCATTCTGCACGTTGTAGTTGACGTTGACAGCGTAATCACCACGTTTCAGGACAAACGTTTTGGTAAACGTGTTGCCTGCCGCGTCGGTATACGTCATCGGCACCTGCAGTTCGTTTTGACCTTCAGCCAGCACATAAGCGTCTTTTTCAACGTTATACAGCGGACGCGGGCCGTTAGCCGGGTTATCCGGGCCATCACGACCGGTCAGACCGCTCTGTGCCTGATAAATAAACTGCGGTGAAGTTTCCAGCAGCTGGAACGGCTGGGTAGAGTTCAGCTCTTTCGGGTAAGCAGGCAGCAGAGCTTGCTCAACATCACCACCACGGGTGTTGATGGTCAGATCAAGCACGTCGGTCTTAACCGAGATCAGTTTCCCCTGGCCACTGGCCGGTACGCCCTGGTCGGCGGCGCTACCCGCTGCGGTGGTCGTTGTCTGCGTGGTCTGTTGGGCCTGAGGTTGCGGGTTTTTATCCTGCTCCCAGGCTTGCCAGATCATGAAAGACACGAACAGCAAAGCGATGACTAAAAGATTGCGTTGCGAATCCATCGTTAGTGTTCTCTGGTATCAAATGGTCCGGGCGGGACGGGATCGTCACCACCAGGGTGTAAAGGGTGGCATTTTAATACGCGTTTCACCGTCAACCAACTGCCTTTTATCACTCCAAACCTGCGCAATGCCTCAATTCCGTAGCTTGAACAGGTTGGAGTGAAACGACAATGCGGCCCGAGTAGCGGACTAATCAGGCGTTGATAGACCCGAATGAGGGCTATCAGGACCCGCGAGCCAGGCGACAGTGGCGGCGCCATAATTTTTCCAACGCTTCCGAGAGAGCACGGTTATCGAGGTCGGCAACCCCTTTTTTCGCCACCACCACGAAATCCATAGCCGGGAGTTCATGTTGGCGCAGACGGAAGCTTTCACGCGTCAGACGTTTAATCCGATTGCGTTCATGGGCGCGTCGAACGTTTTTCTTGGCGACTGTAAGACCGATACGGGGATGCCCCAGCGAATTCAGGCGGCCGAGAATGGTAATTTGCGGCGTGCCAGCCCGTTGTGGCTGCTGGAAGACGAATGTGAATTGACTGGGAGTTAACAAGCGTAACTCCCTGGGAAATGCGAGCTTAACCACTCAGGGGTTAGCTTTATTACTTAGAAACGGTCAGACGAGCGCGGCCTTTAGCACGACGACGTGCCAGAACCTGACGACCATTTTTAGTAGCCATACGAGCACGGAAGCCGTGAGAACGGTTGCGCTTCAGTACAGACGGTTGAAAAGTGCGTTTCATGGCGATTTCTACCTAAACTTGAATAAATTCAATGGCTTTATTGGATATCCGCCGAAAAATGAAACGATGGACACCGAAGCCATGGGTGATTAAAGAGGCCGGATTGTAATAATTGTACACTCCGGAGTCAATTCTCTTTCCTTATTTACCGCGCTTTTCCGCACCTTTTCGCAGGGAAAACGTACGGCCTCACACCAGTGAAAACCAGCATGGCGCGCCGGGTGGAGGATTATACGGGCTGATGGGTAAAGCGCAAGGATCGTCCTGGATCTTTATTAGATCGATTAAGCCAATTTTTGTCTATGGTCATTAAATTTTCCAATATGCGGCGTAAATCGTGCCCGCCTCGCGGCAGGATCGTTTACACTTAGCGAGTTCTGGATCATCCTGTGGATAAATCGGGAAAATCTGTGAGAAACAGAAGATCTCTTGCGCAGTTTAGGCTATGATCCGCGGTCCCGATCGTTTTGCAGGATCTTGATCGGGCATATAACCGCAGACAGCGGTTCGTGCGTCACCCTCAAGCAGGGTCTTTTCGACGTACGTCAACAATCATGAATGTTTCAGCCTTAGTCATTATCGACTTTTGTTCGAGTGGAGTCCGCCGTGTCACTTTCGCTTTGGCAGCAGTGTCTTGCCCGATTGCAGGATGAGTTACCAGCCACAGAATTCAGTATGTGGATACGCCCATTGCAGGCGGAACTGAGCGATAACACGCTGGCCCTGTACGCGCCAAACCGTTTTGTCCTCGATTGGGTACGGGACAAGTACCTTAATAATATCAATGGACTGCTAACCAGTTTCTGCGGAGCGGATGCCCCACAGCTGCGTTTTGAAGTCGGCACCAAACCGGTGACGCAAACGCCACAAGCGGCAGTGACGAGCAACGTCGCGGCCCCTGCACAGGTGGCGCAAACGCAGCCGCAACGTGCTGCGCCTTCTACGCGCTCAGGTTGGGATAACGTCCCGGCCCCGGCAGAACCGACCTATCGTTCTAACGTAAACGTCAAACACACGTTTGATAACTTCGTTGAAGGTAAATCTAACCAACTGGCGCGCGCGGCGGCTCGCCAGGTGGCAGATAACCCTGGCGGTGCCTATAACCCGTTGTTCCTTTATGGCGGCACGGGTCTGGGTAAAACTCACCTGCTGCATGCGGTGGGTAACGGCATTATGGCGCGCAAGCCGAATGCCAAAGTGGTTTATATGCACTCCGAGCGCTTTGTTCAGGACATGGTTAAAGCCCTGCAAAACAACGCGATCGAAGAGTTTAAACGCTACTACCGTTCCGTAGATGCACTGCTGATCGACGATATTCAGTTTTTTGCTAATAAAGAACGATCTCAGGAAGAGTTTTTCCACACCTTCAACGCCCTGCTGGAAGGTAATCAACAGATCATTCTCACCTCGGATCGCTATCCGAAAGAGATCAACGGCGTTGAGGATCGTTTGAAATCCCGCTTCGGCTGGGGGCTGACTGTGGCGATCGAACCGCCAGAGTTAGAAACCCGCGTGGCGATCCTGATGAAAAAGGCCGACGAAAATGACATTCGTTTGCCAGGCGAAGTGGCGTTCTTTATCGCCAAGCGTCTACGATCTAACGTACGTGAGCTGGAAGGCGCGCTGAACCGCGTCATTGCCAACGCCAACTTTACCGGACGGGCGATCACTATCGACTTCGTGCGTGAGGCGCTGCGCGACTTGCTGGCATTGCAGGAAAAACTGGTCACCATCGACAATATTCAGAAGACGGTGGCGGAGTACTACAAGATCAAAGTCGCGGATCTCCTTTCCAAGCGTCGATCCCGCTCGGTGGCTCGTCCGCGTCAGATGGCGATGGCGCTGGCGAAAGAGCTGACTAACCACAGTCTGCCAGAGATTGGCGATGCGTTTGGTGGTCGTGACCACACTACGGTGCTTCATGCCTGCCGGAAGATCGAGCAGCTGCGTGAAGAGAGCCACGATATCAAAGAAGATTTTTCAAATTTAATCAGAACATTGTCATCGTAAACCTATGAAATTTACCGTAGAACGTGAGCATTTATTAAAACCGCTACAACAGGTGAGCGGTCCGTTAGGTGGTCGTCCTACGCTACCGATTCTCGGTAATCTGCTGTTACAGGTTGCTGACGGTACGTTGTCGCTGACCGGTACTGATCTCGAGATGGAAATGGTGGCACGCGTTGCGCTGGTTCAGCCACACGAGCCAGGAGCGACGACCGTTCCGGCGCGCAAATTCTTTGATATCTGCCGTGGTCTGCCTGAAGGCGCGGAAATTGCCGTGCAGCTGGAAGGTGAGCGGATGCTGGTGCGCTCCGGGCGTAGCCGTTTTTCGCTGTCTACCCTGCCAGCGGCGGATTTCCCGAACCTCGATGACTGGCAGAGTGAAGTCGAATTTACCCTGCCGCAGGCGACGATGAAGCGTCTGATTGAAGCGACCCAGTTTTCTATGGCGCATCAGGACGTTCGCTATTACTTAAACGGTATGCTGTTTGAAACCGAAGGTGAAGAACTGCGCACCGTAGCGACCGACGGCCACCGTCTGGCGGTCTGTTCAATGCCAATTGGTCAATCTTTGCCAAGCCATTCGGTGATCGTGCCGCGTAAAGGCGTGATTGAACTGATGCGTATGCTCGACGGCGGCGATAATCCGCTGCGTGTGCAGATTGGCAGCAACAATATTCGCGCCCACGTTGGCGACTTTATCTTCACCTCTAAACTGGTGGATGGTCGCTTCCCGGATTACCGCCGCGTTCTGCCGAAGAATCCGGACAAACATCTGGAAGCAGGCTGCGATCTCCTCAAGCAGGCGTTTGCTCGCGCGGCAATTCTCTCT
Organism: Escherichia sp. Lx600-2; assembly: GCF_036662595.1. Classification (NCBI taxonomy): domain Bacteria; kingdom Pseudomonadati; phylum Pseudomonadota; class Gammaproteobacteria; order Enterobacterales; family Enterobacteriaceae; genus Escherichia; species Escherichia sp. Lx600-2. Next base: position 7,631 of record NZ_JAYQWM010000041.1, read on the forward strand.
AACGAGAAATTCCGCGGTGTGCGCCTGTATGTCAGCGAAAACCAGCTGAAAATCACCGCCAACAACCCGGAACAGGAAGAAGCGGAAGAGATCCTCGACGTTACCTATAGCGGTGCGGAGATGGAAATCGGCTTCAACGTCAGCTATGTGCTGGATGTTCTGAACGCACTGAAATGCGAAAACGTCCGCATGATGCTGACCGATTCGGTTTCCAGCGTGCAGATTGAAGATGCAGCCAGCCAGAGCGCGGCTTATGTTGTCATGCCAATGAGACTGTAATGTCCCTCACCCGCTTGTTGATCCGCGATTTCCGCAACATTGAAACCGCGGATCTCGCTTTATCTCCCGGCTTTAACTTTCTGGTAGGTGCCAACGGCAGTGGCAAAACCAGCGTGCTGGAAGCCATCTATACGCTCGGCCATGGTCGGGCGTTTCGCAGTTTGCAGATTGGTCGCGTCATTCGCCACGAGCAGGAGGCGTTTGTTCTCCACGGGCGATTACAGGGCGAAGAGCGCGAGACGGCGATTGGCTTAACCAAAGACAAACAGGGCGACAGCAAAGTCCGCATCGACGGTACTGACGGGCATAAAGTCGCGGAACTGGCGCACCTGATGCCAATGCAGCTGATAACGCCAGAAGGGTTTACTTTACTCAACGGCGGCCCCAAATACAGAAGAGCATTCCTCGACTGGGGATGCTTTCACAACGAACCTGGATTTTTCACCGCCTGGAGCAATCTCAAGCGCTTGCTCAAGCAGCGCAATGCGGCGCTGCGCCAGGTGACTCGTTACGAACAGCTACGCCCGTGGGACAAAGAACTGATCCCGCTGGCGGAGCAAATCAGCACCTGGCGCGCGGAGTATAGCGCCGGTATCGCGGCTGATATGGCCGATACCTGTAAGCAATTTCTCCCTGAGTTTTCTCTGACTTTCTCTTTCCAGCGCGGCTGGGAGAAAGAGACAGAATATGCTGAGGTGCTGGAACGTAATTTTGAACGCGATCGCCAGCTAACCTACACCGCGCATGGCCCGCATAAAGCGGACTTACGCATTCGCGCCGACGGTGCGCCGGTGGAAGATACCTTATCGCGTGGGCAGCTTAAGCTGTTGATGTGCGCCTTACGTCTGGCGCAAGGAGAGTTCCTCACCCGTGAAAGCGGGCGGCGGTGTCTCTACCTGATAGATGATTTTGCCTCTGAGCTTGATGATGAGCGTCGCGGGCTGCTTGCCAGCCGCTTAAAAGCGACGCAATCGCAGGTCTTTGTCAGCGCGATCAGTGCTGAACACGTTATAGACATGTCGGACGAAAATTCGAAGATGTTTACCGTGGAAAAGGGTAAAATAACGGATTAACCCAAGTATAAATGAGCGAGAAACGTTGATGTCGAATTCTTATGACTCCTCCAGTATCAAAGTCCTGAAAGGGCTGGATGCGGTGCGTAAGCGCCCGGGTATGTATATCGGCGACACGGATGACGGCACCGGTCTGCACCACATGGTATTCGAGGTGGTAGATAACGCTATCGACGAAGCGCTCGCGGGTCACTGTAAAGAAATTATCGTCACCATTCACGCCGATAACTCTGTCTCTGTACAGGATGACGGGCGCGGCATTCCGACCGGTATTCACCCGGAAGAGGGCGTATCGGCGGCGGAAGTGATCATGACCGTTCTGCACGCAGGCGGTAAATTTGACGATAACTCCTATAAAGTGTCCGGCGGTCTGCACGGCGTTGGTGTTTCGGTAGTAAACGCCCTGTCGCAAAAACTGGAGCTGGTTATTCAGCGCGAGGGTAAAATTCACCGTCAGATCTACGAACACGGTGTACCGCAGGCTCCGCTGGCGGTTACCGGCGAGACTGAAAAAACCGGCACCATGGTGCGTTTCTGGCCCAGCCTCGAAACCTTCACCAATGTGACCGAGTTCGAATATGAAATTCTGGCGAAACGTCTGCGTGAGTTGTCGTTCCTCAACTCCGGCGTTTCCATTCGTCTGCGCGACAAGCGTGACGGCAAAGAAGACCACTTCCACTATGAAGGCGGCATCAAAGCGTTCGTTGAATATCTGAACAAGAACAAAACGCCGATCCATCCGAATATCTTCTACTTCTCCACCGAAAAAGACGGTATCGGCGTCGAAGTGGCGTTGCAGTGGAACGATGGCTTCCAGGAAAACATCTACTGCTTTACCAACAACATTCCGCAGCGTGACGGCGGTACTCACCTGGCTGGCTTCCGTGCGGCGATGACCCGTACCCTGAATGCCTACATGGACAAAGAAGGCTACAGCAAAAAAGCCAAAGTCAGCGCCACCGGTGACGATGCGCGTGAAGGCCTGATTGCGGTCGTTTCCGTAAAAGTGCCGGACCCGAAATTCTCCTCCCAGACCAAAGACAAACTGGTTTCTTCTGAGGTGAAATCGGCGGTTGAACAGCAGATGAACGAACTGCTGGCGGAATACCTGCTGGAAAACCCAACTGATGCGAAAATCGTGGTTGGCAAAATTATCGATGCTGCCCGTGCCCGTGAAGCTGCGCGTCGCGCTCGTGAAATGACCCGCCGTAAAGGTGCGCTCGACTTAGCGGGCCTGCCGGGCAAACTGGCAGACTGCCAGGAGCGCGATCCGGCGCTTTCCGAACTGTACCTTGTGGAAGGGGACTCCGCGGGCGGCTCTGCGAAGCAGGGGCGCAACCGCAAGAACCAGGCGATTCTGCCGCTGAAGGGTAAAATCCTCAACGTCGAGAAAGCGCGCTTCGATAAGATGCTCTCTTCTCAGGAAGTGGCGACGCTTATCACCGCGCTTGGTTGTGGTATCGGTCGTGACGAGTACAACCCGGACAAACTGCGTTATCACAGCATCATCATCATGACCGATGCGGACGTCGACGGCTCGCACATTCGTACGCTGCTGTTGACCTTCTTCTATCGTCAGATGCCGGAAATCGTTGAACGCGGTCACGTCTACATCGCTCAGCCGCCGCTGTACAAAGTGAAGAAAGGCAAGCAGGAACAGTACATTAAAGACGACGAAGCGATGGATCAGTACCAGATCTCTATCGCGCTGGACGGTGCAACGCTGCACACCAACGCCAGCGCACCGGCATTGGCTGGCGAAGCGTTAGAGAAACTGGTGTCTGAGTACAACGCGACGCAGAAAATGATCAACCGCATGGAGCGTCGTTATCCGAAAGCAATGCTGAAAGAGCTTATCTATCAGCCGACGCTGACGGAAGCTGACCTCTCTGATGAGCAGACCGTTACCCGCTGGGTGAACGCGCTGGTCAGCGAACTGAACGACAAAGAACAGCACGGCAGCCAGTGGAAGTTTGATGTCCACACCAATGCCGAACAAAACCTGTTCGAGCCGATTGTTCGCGTGCGTACTCACGGCGTGGATACTGACTATCCGCTGGATCACGAGTTCATCACCGGCGGCGAATATCGTCGTATTTGTGCACTGGGTGAGAAACTGCGTGGTTTGCTGGAAGAAGATGCCTTTATCGAACGTGGCGAACGTCGTCAGCCGGTAGCCAGCTTCGAGCAGGCGCTGGACTGGCTGGTGAAAGAGTCCCGTCGCGGCCTCTCCATCCAGCGTTATAAAGGTCTGGGCGAGATGAACCCGGAACAGCTGTGGGAAACCACCATGGACCCGGAAAGCCGTCGTATGCTGCGCGTTACCGTTAAAGATGCGATTGCTGCCGACCAGTTGTTCACCACGCTGATGGGCGACGCCGTTGAACCGCGCCGTGCGTTTATTGAAGAGAACGCCCTGAAAGCGGCGAATATCGATATTTAATGGCGTTAACCATGCGAGCGTGCCTGATGCGCTACGCTTATCAGGCCTACGAGACTCCTGCAATATATTGAATTTGCATGTTTTTGTAGGCCGGAGAAGGCGTTCACGCCGCATCCGGCAAGAAGCTATAAGAAAAGGGCGGAGATCATCTTCGCCCTTTTTATTTCTGCAATCCGCAATTATCATCCCGCAGTTCTATACTTTTTGGGTCAACACGTAACGCTTTACAGGTGATTATAATGGGGCTTTTTGATGAAGTTGTCGGCGCCTTTCTGAAAGGCGATGCGGGGAAATATCAGGCTATTTTAAGTTGGGTTGAGGAGCAGGGCGGTATTCAGGTGCTGCTGGAAAAACTGCAAAGTGGCGGCTTAGGGGCCATTCTCTCAACCTGGTTGAGTAATCAACAGAGCAATCAATCAGTTAGCGGCGAGCAACTGGAATCGGCGCTCGGCACAAATGCGGTGTCCGATCTCGGGCAAAAACTTGGCGTGGATACCAGTACAGCTTCCAGTTTACTGGCAGAACAATTGCCGAAGATTATTGATGCACTCTCACCGCAAGGTGAAGTGCCACCACAAGCCAATAACGATCTGCTTTCCGCAGGCATGGAACTGCTGAAAGGGAAACTCTTCCGCTAAGCAAATGGGGAGCATGCAACCCGCGTTGCATCCCCCTTTTCCCTCGGGTGTTGTACTGATTTTTGAGCGGAATCGCGTTAGCATGGGTCAGGAACCAATCTACCTGGGGAACTCATGGCTATCAAACTCATTGCTATCGATATGGATGGCACCCTTCTGCTGCCCGATCACACCATTTCACCTGCCGTTAAAAATGCGATTGCCGCAGCTCGCGCCCGTGGCGTGAATGTCGTGCTAACGACGGGTCGCCCTTATGCAGGTGTTCACAATTACCTGAAAGAGCTGCATATGGAACAACCGGGTGACTACTGCATTACTTATAACGGCGCGCTGGTACAGAAGGCCGCTGATGGTAGCACCGTGGCGCAAACTGCTCTCAGCTATGACGACTATCGTTTCCTGGAAAAACTCTCTCGCGAAGTCGGTTCTCATTTCCACGCACTGGACCGCACCACGCTGTACACCGCCAACCGTGATATCAGCTACTACACGGTGCATGAATCCTTTGTTGCCACTATTCCGCTGGTGTTCTGCGAAGCGGAGAAAATGGACCCCTATACCCAGTTCCTGAAAGTGATGATGATTGATGAACCCGCCATCCTCGACCAGGCTATCGCGCGTATTCCGCAGGAAGTGAAAGAGAAATATACCGTGCTGAAAAGTGCGCCGTACTTCCTCGAAATTCTCGATAAACGCGTTAACAAGGGTACGGGTGTGAAATCACTGGCCGACGTGTTAGGTATTAAACCGGAAGAAATCATGGCGATTGGCGATCAGGAAAACGACATCGCAATGATTGAATATGCAGGCGTCGGTGTGGCGATGGATAACGCTATTCCTTCGGTGAAGGAAGTGGCGAACTTTGTCACCAAATCCAACCTTGAAGATGGCGTGGCGTTTGCCATTGAAAAGTATGTGCTGAATTAATCTATGGGCGGGCAAACAGCATAAACGCGTTTGCCCGCTTACTGATTATTGGTTTACTGCATATACAACCAGAAATTGCAGCGGTGCAGTAATGATGTCCAGCGTAACAGTCACTGGCAGTAATGCTGCGGAAACACCATCCGGAATGCCTCTGGGTGAATAGTATTCATAAAATCGCACTTTAAATGGATGGTAGAACGCCATCACCTTTGAGTAATCCATGTTTTTATTTTTCTCATGGATTGTGCCTTTTAGGTTTTCCAGTGACCTGGTACAGTGTTGAACACCACAGGCAAAACCATAATGCGTTGCCAGTGCCTTTTCTTCTTCGTTATTCCAGTAGTAGTAAAGCGATATTGTGCCGGTAAATTTCTTTTTCCCCGCATTTAAAACAAATCTTGCGTCATCGGCAACCTGAATATTGTGCCGGTTAAGTGCTGGATCATTGAGCATCTTAACGATGTCATCGGCACCATCAGTGATAAGGTAATCCAGCGATTCCCCTACAAAAACATAGCCTTTTGTTCCATTACTATCTTTTGCCTGCGATAGCCCAGTGATGGTGTCTGACTGCGATTGATACTTTCCTGAACTACCCTTTGCGGTATGGGAAACCAGAGCATACGAGATACAGCCTGAAAGCATCAGCGCCAGTGGGAATAAACTGGCAGCCTTAAAAAATCCCTTAAAATTCAACTTCATGATTAATCCTTTAAACGAGTAGCTAAGCCGTTGAAAGCATACTCTTCTTTCCCTCCTGTTTAGCGCCTGATCTCCCTTTTCAGATTTCTGCCCGATATAAGACCTTTTCTTATGAGGTGTTTTTTTGTGGACTAATATCTGTTGCAAGGCTATGGGTTCGCCCCGGCACTGGTTTATATCTCCGCCGTCGCGTTGATTGGCGCGCTCTCTTACATCCTGCTGGTGGGCGATGTGAAGCGCGTTGGATAATCTTTCAACTGTGGAATATGCGCCACACCACTGCGCATAATCCACTTTCTTAAAGCCGGTGCGGTCAGGCATCGGCTTTTTACTATCTTGCCGAAGAGTTTTAAACGCAGTTTGCGGGTGGCGCGCCAGTAAGCGGCGTTGCTCTTCTCCGGCTGTTTCAGGAACACCGCACGCAGAATCTCTGCGCTATCCAGCGCATAGCTTATCCCCTCCAGCGAGCTGGCGCTGATAAATCCCGCCGCTTCACCAATCAGAAAGGCGTTGTCCTTACCGCAGATAAAATCCTGCCAGCGTGAGGGAAACAGCACTGTGCATTTTTCGCTTTTCACCGCTTTGCCAAACTGGAACTGAAAGGCGCTCATTTTCTCTTTCAGCGTCGCGAAACGCGTCTGTCCGTCTTTCATTGGATAGGCACCACCAAAGATAAAATAACCGTCTTTGCTGATACTCCATGAATAACAGTCAGTTATCGCATTATCAAAGATGCAGGAGTAGAACGGCACCGGATGTTTCTCTGCGAACCACTGCTGGATTGCGACATATTTACGGATTTGATGATCCGGGTAGAGATGTCGCCGCACCATCGAGTTGGCACCATCGGCACCGACCAGATAGCGGGCGGTAATATGCTGCTCCCAGCCGTCTGCACGAAAAATGACATGCCATTTATCATCCTCACGCCAGATTTTTCGACACAGGCTGTCGTGATAAACCTCAACGCTGGCGGGGATCAGCGATTTCATCCACAAGTCGAAAGCATGGCGATTAATATTGATATAGCTTCGCTGGTAGTTACGCGTGAGCGATGCGGCGACGTCGACAGTTTTGACGCTGAAAATCTGTGGATTGGCGATCACATCGACAGGAAGCGTCAGTCCATCGCGAATAAAAGATCGCTGCGCGTCCGGTGCCAGCAGACCGCCGCAGGGTTTGCTGAAACCTTCAGTACCACACTGGTGCTTTTTATCCAGCGCGATCACCTGCATTTTGCCTGCTAACTTTCGCGCCAACGCCGACCCTGCCGGGCCGAGGCCAATAATCGCCACGTCGAAATGTTCCATCTTTTCACTCACATTCATCACGATGGCGAAAGACTATTGTCTGAAAGTGAAGTCCTTGTGAAGTATGATGGCGGGACCCGTTTTGTATCAGGACCGCGCCATGAAACAGATAACCTGTGCTCCCCGTAATCATCTGCTGACCAATACCAATACCTGGACGCCCGACAGCCAGTGGCTGGTATTTGACGTGCGTCCTTCTGGCGCGTCGTTTACCGGCGAGACCATTGAGCGTGTGAATATCCATACCGGTGAGGTCGAGGTTATCTATCGCGCGTCACAGGGCGCACACGTCGGCGTGGTGACCGTTCATCCGAAGTCAGATAAATATGTCTTTATTCACGGCCCTGAAAATCCTGATGAAACATGGCATTACGATTTCCATCATCGACGCGGAGTCATTGCTGAAGGCGGCAAGGTGAGCAATCTCGATGCAATGGATATTACCGCGCCGTACACCCCAGGAGCGCTGCGCGGCGGCAGCCATGTGCATGTCTTTAGCCCGAACGGTGAAAGGGTGAGCTTTACCTATAACGACCATGTAATGCATCAACTCGATCCGGCGCTGGATTTGCGAAACGTCGGCGTGGCTGCACCGTTTGGCCCGGTCAACGTACAAAAGCAGCATCCGCGTGAATACAGCGGTAGCCACTGGTGCGTGCTGGTGAGTAAAACCACGCCCACGCCGCAGCCTGGCAGTGATGAAATCAATCGTGCTTATGAAGAAGGATGGGTAGGAAATCACGCGCTGGCGTTTATTGGCGACACACTTTCGCCAAAGGGCGAGAAAGTGCCGGAGCTGTTTATCGTTGAGTTACCGCAAGATGAAGCTGGCTGGAAAGCAGCAGGTGATGCGCCGTTAAGTGGAACGGAAACAACCCTGCCCGCGCCACCGCGTGGCGTCGTGCAGCGACGTTTAACCTTTACCCACCATCGGGCTTATCCGGGGTTAGTCAACGTCCCGCGCCACTGGGTGCGCTGTAATCCGCAGGGTACGCAAATCGCGTTTTTAATGCGTGATGATAACGGCATTGTGCAACTGTGGCTTATCTCGCCACAGGGCGGCGAGCCGCGCCAGTTAACCCATAACAAAACGGATATTCAGTCTGCATTTAACTGGCATCCATCAGGAGAATGGTTGGGCTTTGTGCTGGATAATCGAATTGCTTGTGCCCATGCGGAAAGCGGGGAGGTTGAGTATTTAACCGAAAACCACGCCAATCCACCTTCTGCAGACGCCGTGGTCTTCTCGCCGGATGGTCAGTGGCTGGCGTGGATGGAAGGCGGCCAGCTGTGGATCACCGAAACTGATCGCTAAATCAGTTATCAGGCATTCTGGCCGGTGGAATAACCGCATTGGTGGCTTGCGCGTTGGCTTCGCTTTTTTCAACGCGCGAGCGCACCGAGCTGTCTTTGCGGAACACATCCCACGGCAGTAAAAGCGTGTCCATCACAGCGGTAAACGGCATATCGAGAATCGCCAGCGACTTAGTGCCCCAGTTGGTTTCATCGTCGCCAATCATGGTGGCGCTGGCGCGGGTGCCGGGATACGTTCCTTCTTTCCCCCCGGTATGGGACATCACGCTGGAGCATCCTCCGAGTAATGTCATTCCGCTGCATATCATGAACGCTAACAACACATTTCTTATCATAATAAATTCATCTGTTGATCGTGGGTGTTGGCCTGATGAGTTATAGCGATCCCTTGCTGAAAATAACATCATCATTACGTCGCTCTGTGGCGGCTATCGCACTTTAACGTTTCGTGCTGCCCCCTCAGTCTATGCAATAGACCATAAACTGCAAAAAAAAGTCCGCTGATAAGGCTTGAAAAGTTCATTTCCAGACCCATTTTTACATCGTAGCCGATGAGGACGCGCCTGATGGGTGTTCTGGCTACCTGACCTGTCCATTGTGGAAGGTCTTACATTCTCGCTGATTTCAGGAGCTATTGATTATGCGTAACTTTGATTTATCCCCGCTTTACCGTTCTGCTATTGGATTTGACCGTTTGTTTAACCACTTAGAAAACAACCAGAGCCAGAGTAATGGCGGCTACCCTCCGTATAACGTTGAACTGGTAGACGAAAACCATTACCGCATTGCTATCGCTGTGGCTGGTTTTGCTGAGAGCGAACTGGAAATTACCGCCCAGGATAATCTGCTGGTGGTGAAAGGTGCTCACGCCGACGAACAAAAAGAGCGCACCTATCTGTACCAGGGCATCGCTGAACGCAACTTTGAACGCAAATTCCAGTTAGCTGAGAACATTCATGTTCGTGGTGCTAACCTGGTAAATGGTTTGCTGTATATCGATCTCGAACGCGTGATTCCGGAAGCGAAAAAACCGCGCCGTATCGAAATCAACTAATTCCCTAAGGCCGCCTTGCGCGGCCTGACATCTCCATGCTCGCCGTTAGGGAGCATATGCGAATCTTCGGATTTGCAGGTACTTACTCGCTTCTTAGAAGGAGAAATGACTATGCGTAACTTCGATTTATCCCCACTGATGCGTCAATGGATCGGTTTTGACAAACTGGCCAACGCACTGCAAAACGCCGGTGAAAGCCAGAGCTTCCCGCCGTATAACATTGAGAAAAGCGACGATAACCACTACCGCATTACCCTTGCGCTGGCGGGTTTCCGTCAGGAAGATTTAGAGATTCAACTGGAAGGTACGCGCCTGAGCGTAAAAGGCACGCCGGAGCAGCCAAAAGAAGAGAAAAAATGGCTGCATCAAGGGCTTATGAATCAGCCATTTAGCCTGAGCTTTACGCTGGCTGAAAATATGGAAGTCTCTGGCGCAACCTTCGTAAACGGTTTACTGCATATTGATTTAATTCGTAATGAGCCTGAACCCATCGCAGCGCAGCGTATCGCTATCAGCGAACGTCCCGCGTTAAATAGCTAACTAGCTATTCTCTTTGCCCCGCCATTCTGGTGGGGCTTTTTTTGTCTTTCTTCTTCAACAATGCGTTAAATTTCTACTGTTTAAGATATTTCGGCACGTTCTTTCCCGTGATAATGTGCGCTATAAGGCAAATCTGCTTCACCGATTCAGCCATAATCCGTAGCAATTAAAATGTTATCTCAAGAGAAATGGACGATGAGTGATATAGCATTAACGGTCAGTATTCTGGCTTTGGTGGCAGTCGTCGGTTTGTTTATCGGCAACGTCAAATTTCGCGGCATAGGATTAGGTATTGGCGGCGTGCTGTTTGGTGGGATCATCGTCGGCCATTTTGTTTCTCAGGCGGGGATGACATTAAGTAGCGATATGCTGCATGTTATTCAGGAATTTGGCCTGATCCTGTTCGTTTATACTATCGGGATTCAGGTAGGGCCGGGCTTCTTTGCCTCATTGCGCGTCTCCGGATTACGCCTCAACCTGTTTGCTGTTCTGATCGTCATCATCGGTGGTCTGGTTACCGCCATCCTGCATAAACTGTTTGATATTCCACTGCCGGTAGTGCTGGGGATTTTCTCCGGTGCGGTTACCAATACGCCAGCGCTGGGGGCAGGGCAGCAGATCTTGCGCGACCTGGGTACACCAATGGAAATGGTCGATCAGATGGGGATGAGTTACGCGATGGCGTATCCATTCGGCATTTGCGGGATTTTGTTCACCATGTGGATGTTGCGGGTTATTTTCCGCGTCAATGTCGAGACAGAAGCCCAGCAGCACGAGTCTTCACGCACCAATGGCGGCGCGCTGATCAGGACTATCAATATTCGCGTTGAGAACCCTAACCTGCATGATTTAGCCATTAAAGATGTACCGATTCTCAACGGCGACAAAATTATCTGCTCGCGTCTGAAACGCGAAGAAACCCTAAAAGTTCCTTCGCCAGATACCATTATCCAACTGGGCGATTTGCTGCATCTGGTGGGGCAGCCAGCGGATTTACATAATGCGCAACTGGTGATTGGTCAAGAGGTTGATACCTCGCTGTCCACGAAAGGCACTGATTTGCGCGTCGAGCGTGTGGTGGTCACCAATGAAAACGTGCTCGGAAAACGTATTCGCGACCTGCACTTTAAAGAACGCTATGACGTTGTTATCTCGCGCCTGAACCGTGCCGGGGTCGAACTGGTCGCCAGTGGCGATATCAGCCTGCAGTTCGGCGATATCCTCAATCTGGTGGGGCGTCCGTCCGCAATTGATGCCGTTGCCAATGTGCTGGGGAATGCGCAGCAAAAACTGCAACAGGTTCAGATGCTGCCAGTGTTTATTGGCATCGGGCTTGGCGTATTGTTAGGTTCTATTCCCGTCTTTGTGCCAGGATTCCCGGCCGCGTTGAAACTGGGGCTGGCGGGCGGTCCGCTGATTATGGCGTTGATCCTCGGGCGTATCGGCAGTATCGGCAAGCTGTACTGGTTTATGCCGCCAAGTGCCAATCTCGCGCTGCGGGAGCTGGGGATCGTGCTGTTCCTCTCGGTCGTTGGTCTGAAATCTGGTGGAGATTTTGTGAATACCCTGGTCAATGGCGAAGGGCTAAGCTGGATTGGTTATGGTGCCCTGATCACCGCCGTTCCGCTGATTACTGTTGGCATTCTGGCGCGGATGTTAGCCAAAATGAATTACCTGACCATGTGCGGGATGCTGGCAGGTTCCATGACCGATCCTCCGGCGCTGGCGTTTGCTAATAATCTTCATCCAACCAGCGGTGCGGCGGCGCTCTCTTACGCCACTGTCTATCCGTTAGTGATGTTCCTGCGCATTATCACCCCCCAATTACTGGCGGTGCTCTTCTGGAGTATCGGTTAACTCTTGTCCGGGTGGAGTCGCCGTAAATGGTACTCCACCTGGTATTCGCTGGCATTTCTGAACATCACTGAATAATTCAAAAACTCCCCGCTCTCGCTATATGACAACGAGGTGATCCGCAGCAGTGGCGTGTGTTCCGCTACCTTCATTTGCCGCGCCAGCAGTCTATCGGCGAGCACCGGCGTCAGGCTTTCATAATTACCGCCAATCAAAATCCCGCACTCTTGTTCAATATATTCAAACTTCGACCCTTCCAGATGTTGCAGCGAAAGGTTACGGAACAGTTTTACCGGCATATAGCTGTCTTCCAGCATCAGCGGTTTCCCTTCCACAAAACGAACGCGACGGGAGAAGTAGATCTGCTCGTTGATTTGAATCCGCAACTGGCTGGCAATGGCCGGAGGCGCAGGCATGATTTCAAAAATCAGCACCTGGCTGGTGACTGTTTTTCCCTGCCGTTTTAACACCTCCACCAGCCCGGTCAGGCTGGCGGTTTGATGCAGCACATCTTTGCGCACCAGGTAAGTGCCGCTGCCGTGGCGGCGGACCACCAGCCCCCACGCTACCAGCAGGTCAATCGCTTTACGGATGGTCATCCGCGATACCGCAAACTCTTCTGCCAGCTTTTTTTCACCGGGAAGAAGGCTGTTTAGCGTGAAATCTGCGGAATTAAGTTTAATTCTTAACCGCTCCGCAATGCTTTTGTAGATCATCTCTAGATCTCTTTTTTGCCTGCAAGCCCGGGTAATGCGCCCACAAGTTCTGCTTAATCGATTGAAAAAACATCTTTTTTTTAAAGATGTGTTCGATGCTGTGTACCTGTGCTCACAGAGGTCTACTTTTTCGCGAAAACGTAGATCTCTAACGCCCAACGAAAAGCATGAAAGCGATCACGAATCCCATTGGGTCGTCATGTTCTGCCGATCGCATCTTCCTATCCTCGCTCCAGGCCTGCCGCATAACCAATCAGGCTTCCTACTTACAGAATTGAGAAAAGAGGATGTGGAAATGCTCAGTCAAATTCAACGCTTTGGCGGCGCGATGTTCACGCCAGTGCTGCTGTTTCCCTTCGCCGGGATTGTGGTGGGTCTTGCCATCTTGCTGCAAAACCCGATGTTTGTCGGGGAATCACTGACCGATCCGAACAGTTTATTCGCGCAAATCGTACACATTATTGAAGAGGGCGGTTGGACGGTATTCCGTAATATGCCGCTGATTTTTGCTGTCGGTTTACCCATTGGCCTTGCTAAGCAAGCGCAGGGGCGTGCTTGTCTGGCGGTGATGGTGAGTTTCCTGACCTGGAACTATTTCATCAATGCGATGGGAATGACCTGGGGAAGCTACTTCGGTGTCGATTTCACTCAGGACGCGGTGGCAGGTAGCGGTCTGACAATGATGGCCGGGATTAAAACCCTCGATACCAGCATTATCGGCGCAATTATCATTTCCGGCATTGTGACGGCGCTGCATAACCGTCTGTTCGATAAAAAACTGCCGGTGTTTCTCGGCATTTTCCAGGGGACGTCTTATGTGGTGATTATCGCCTTCCTGGTGATGATCCCCTGTGCCTGGCTGACATTGCTCGGCTGGCCAAAAGTACAAATGGGGATTGAATCTCTGCAAGCGTTCCTGCGTTCGGCGGGTGCGCTTGGGGTGTGGGTTTACACCTTCCTCGAACGTATTCTGATCCTAACCGGTTTACACCACTTCATCTACGGACCGTTTATCTTTGGTCCGGCAGCTGTTGAAGGCGGCATTCAGATGTACTGGGCGCAGCATCTGCAAGAGTTCAGTTTGAGCGCCGAGCCGCTGAAATCGTTGTTCCCGGAAGGCGGTTTTGCCCTGTACGGTAACTCAAAAATCTTTGGTGCCGTGGGCATTTCTTTAGCGATGTACTTCACTGCCGCACCGGAAAATCGGGTAAAAGTGGCGGGTTTGCTGATTCCCGCAACCTTAACCGCCATGCTGGTGGGAATTACCGAACCGCTGGAATTTACCTTCCTGTTCATTTCACCGTTGCTGTTTGCGGTACACGCTGTGCTTGCGGCCTCAATGTCGACCGTGATGTATCTCTTTGGTGTGGTGGGCAACATGGGCGGAGGTCTGATTGACCAGGTTTTACCGCAAAACTGGATCCCGATGTTCAGCAACCACGCGGATATGATGCTGACCCAAATCGCCATTGGGTTGTGCTTTACCCTGCTGTACTTCGTGGTTTTCCGCACCCTGATTCTGCAATTCAACATGTGCACGCCGGGACGTGAAGATGCGGAAGTGAAACTCTACTCAAAAGCCGAATACAAAGCCTCGCGAGGCCAAACCACCGCGGCAGAGCCAAAAAAAGAGCTGGATCAGGCTGCCGGTATCCTGCAAGCCCTGGGCGGGGTCGGCAATATCTCCAGCATCAACAATTGCGCGACGCGTCTACGTATTGCACTGCATGACATGTCACAAACGCTGGATGACGAAGTCTTTAAAAAGCTGGGAGCGCACGGCGTCTTCCGTAGTGGCGATGCCATTCAGGTGATCATTGGTCTGCATGTATCCCAGCTGCGTGAACAGCTCGATAGCTTAATTAATTCTCATCAATCAGCAGAAAATGTTGCCATTACGGAGGCAGTATAATGACCAAATTCTCAGTGGTTGTCGCAGGCGGTGGAAGCACCTTTACGCCTGGCATCGTGTTGATGCTCCTGGCGAATCAGGACCGTTTCCCGCTTCGTGCACTGAAATTTTATGATAACGATGGTGCGCGGCAGGAAGTGATTGCCGAAGCCTGTAAAGTCATCCTTAAAGAGAAAGCGCCGGACATTGCGTTTAGTTACACCACCGATCCTGAAGTGGCATTCAGCGACGTTGATTTTGTCATGGCGCACATCCGCGTCGGCAAGTACCCGATGCGCGAACTGGATGAAAAAATCCCACTGCGCCACGGTGTTGTTGGTCAGGAAACTTGCGGACCCGGCGGAATAGCGTACGGCATGCGTTCCATTGGCGGCGTCCTGGAACTGGTGGATTATATGGAAAAATATTCACCAAATGCTTGGATGCTCAACTACTCCAACCCGGCAGCAATTGTTGCAGAAGCCACGCGTCGTCTGCGCCCGAATGCGAAAATCCTCAACATCTGTGACATGCCAATCGGTATTGAAAGCCGGATGGCGCAAATTGTTGGGCTGCAAGATCGCAAACAGATGTGCGTGCGCTACTACGGCCTGAACCACTTTGGCTGGTGGACATCAATTGAAGATTTGCAGGGCAACGACCTGATGCCCCAGCTGCGGCAATATGTCTCTAAGCACGGTTATGTTCCACCGCAGCAAGATACGCATACTGAAGCGAGCTGGAACGACACCTATGCAAAAGCGCGGGATGTCCAGGCACTGGACCCGGATACATTACCAAACACCTATCTGAAATATTATCTCTTCCCGGATTATGTTGTTCAGCATTCCAACCCTGAACATACCCGCGCGAATGAGGTGATGGAACATCGCGAGAAACAGGTTTTCGATGCTTGCCGCGCCATTACGGCGGCAGGAAATTCAGCGGCGGGCAAGCTGGAGATTGACGAACATGCGTCATACATCGTCGATCTGGCGGCGGCAATTGCCTTCAACACTCAGGAGCGGATGTTGCTGATTGTGCCTAACAACGGGGCAATCCATAACTTTGATGATGAAGCGATGGTCGAGATCCCGTGTCTGGTCGGGCACAACGGACCAGAACCACTGGTGGTCGGCGATATCCCGCAGTTTCAGAAAGGGTTAATGAGTCAGCAAGTGGCGGTGGAAAAACTGGTCGTGGACGCCTGGGAACAGCGTTCATATCAGCACCTGTGGCAGGCGATTACGTTGTCGAAAACGGTACCGAGCGCCTCGGTCGCCAAAGCTATTCTGGATGAGTTGCTGGAGGCCAACAAAGCGTACTGGCCAGAGTTACGTTAATTGTGTGGACTGGCATCCGTTGGGTGCTGGTCCGTATTCTTTAGCACGGCTGACGGCGCATAACCAAATTTATGTTTAAAGGCTTTGCTGAAATGAAAGGAGTCGAAGAAGTTGAGCGTATCAGCGACTTCGCCAACCGAGTTTCCTTGTTGCTTTAATAGCGATAGCGCCAGATCCAGACGCACATCGAGGTAATATTCTTTCGGCGTCTTGCCGGTATAGCGTAAAAACAGACGACGCAACCAGGCTTCGCTACAGGGGATCGTGGCAGCCATATCAGCTACGCTCCAGCGTTGTTGCAGACTGGCATGTAAAGTGGCAATTAATTTTTCAATTTGCCGCCGTTGTGGATCTTTTTTACCGTCTGCGTACATAAGACAAATCCACTGATAAATAATTTTCGTCAGAAAAGCGACTGCCAGATTATTTTTTATTGCTTCTGGTGAAGTTATTAACTCAGCAACTTCGGTGAGTTCCTGATTATAAATTTCGCCATTATAAATAACGCTTTGCTGACCAACGGGAATATCCATCATACTGGTGGGGGTAAATTCCATCCAGTACTGTTCCCAGACTAAACCTTCACAGTGATAAGAGTGAATATCCATTGGCTTTAAAAATATAATACAGTTGCCATGCAGAGTTATTTGTTCGCCATTCTTTAAAAGAATTTTCCCACATCCTTGTACGGTATACACCGCAACCCATGAGTTGGCGATAAGCGGTTTCTTCTTGTCCCGCGGCCAGATCACCCGGTAATGCTCGTCGGCGTAGGTATGCCAGAGCGAGATCAGAGAAATTCCGCTGGAGATCACATTTTCGTTAATCAATAAGGGAATATTGTATGGAGTTTCGTTTTTTACATCTGAAGTTTGCAATTTTCCATTCATTTTAATATCCCTCCGGCGAATTATGCTCACAACCTGAACTTAACAGAAAACAATCCGTTCAGGGATACGACGTTTGTATTTTAAGAATCTGACTGCCTGACCCGACGCATTTTACCTCTCCCTATATTCATGCGTCCGGGACATAAACATAAATAAGGGCTATGAGATGAATTCGTTACAAATCTTGAGTTTTGTCGGTTTTACGCTGCTGGTGGCGATCATCACCTGGTGGAAGGTTCGCAAAACAGATACCGGATCGCAACAAGGCTATTTTCTTGCCGGACGTTCACTAAAAGCGCCGGTTATTGCCGCTTCGTTAATGTTAACCAACCTTTCCACGGAACAACTGGTTGGTCTTTCCGGGCAGGCCTACAAAAGCGGCATGTCGGTGATGGGCTGGGAAGTGACTTCAGCGGTGACGCTGATCTTCCTCGCGCTAATCTTTTTACCGCGCTATCTGAAGCGCGGCATTGCCACCATCCCCGATTTTCTGGAGGAACGTTATGATAAAACGACGCGTATTATCATCGACTTCTGCTTCCTCATTGCCACCGGCGTCTGCTTTCTGCCGATTGTTCTCTACTCCGGCGCGTTGGCGCTCAACAGCCTGTTTCACGTCGGGGAATCGCTACAGATTTCTCACGGTGCGGCTATCTGGCTACTGGTAATTTTGCTTGGTCTGGCGGGAATTTTGTATGCGGTGATCGGCGGACTGCGCGCAATGGCAGTGGCGGACTCCATCAACGGTATTGGGCTGGTTATCGGCGGGTTGATGGTGCCGGTATTTGGCCTGATCGCGATGGGCAAGGGCAGCTTTATGCAGGGCATTGAGCAAATTACCACCGTTCACGCCGAGAAATTAAACTCAGTCGGTGGCCCGACCGATCCCTTGCCGATTGGCGCGGCATTTACC
Source organism: Escherichia sp. Lx600-2 (assembly GCF_036662595.1). Classification (NCBI taxonomy): domain Bacteria; kingdom Pseudomonadati; phylum Pseudomonadota; class Gammaproteobacteria; order Enterobacterales; family Enterobacteriaceae; genus Escherichia; species Escherichia sp. Lx600-2. The sequence continues at coordinate 25,518 of NZ_JAYQWM010000041.1, forward strand.
GGTTTAATTCTGGTGAACACCTTTTACTGGTGTACAAATCAGGGCATCGTGCAACGCACGCTGGCGTCAAAAAGCCTGGCGGAAGGGCAAAAGGGGGCGCTGTTAACGGCGGTGCTGAAAATGCTCGACCCGCTGGTACTGGTGCTGCCAGGGTTGATTGCGTTTCATCTGTATCAGGATCTACCGAAAGCCGACATGGCCTACCCGACGCTGGTCAATAACGTTCTGCCAGTGCCACTGGTGGGTTTCTTCGGCGCGGTGTTATTTGGTGCGGTGATCAGTACCTTCAACGGCTTTCTGAATAGCGCCAGTACGTTATTCAGTATGGGTATTTACCGTCGCATCATTAACCAGAATGCCGAGCCGCAGCAGCTGGTCACCGTCGGGCGCAAATTTGGTTTCTTTATCGCTATCGTTTCGGTGCTGGTAGCGCCGTGGATCGCCAACGCGCCGCAGGGGCTGTATAGCTGGATGAAACAGCTCAACGGCATTTACAACGTGCCGCTGGTTACCATCATCATTATGGGCTTTTTCTTCCCGCGCATCCCGGCGCTGGCGGCAAAAGTGGCGATGGGGATTGGCATAATCAGCTACATCACCATCAACTATCTGGTGAAGTTCGACTTCCATTTCCTCTATGTGCTGGCCTGTACGTTCTGCATCAACGTGGTCGTGATGCTGGTGATCGGTTTTATCAAACCGCGCGCCACGCCGTTCACCTTCAAAGATGCGTTTGCGGTGGACATGAAACCGTGGAAAAACGTCAAGATCGCGTCAATTGGCATCCTGTTCGCGATGATTGGCGTCTATGCCGGGCTGGCTGAATTCGGCGGCTACGGTACGCGCTGGTTAGCGATGATCAGTTATTTCATTGCCGCCGTAGTGATTGTCTACCTGATTTTTGACAGCTGGCGGCATCGTCACGACCCAGCCGTAACCTTTACTCCCGATGCAAAGGATAGCCTATGAAACGCCCCAATTTTCTGTTCATCATGACCGATACCCAGGCCACCAATATGGTCGGTTGCTATAGCGGTAAGCCGCTGAATACGCAAAATATTGATAGTCTGGCGGCGGAAGGTATTCGCTTTAACTCCGCCTACACCTGTTCACCGGTTTGTACACCGGCGCGCGCCGGGCTGTTTACCGGTATCTACGCTAACCAGTCCGGCCCGTGGACCAACAACGTCGCGCCAGGCAAAAACATTTCCACTATGGGGCGCTACTTTAAGGATGCGGGCTATCACACCTGTTACATCGGCAAATGGCATCTCGACGGTCATGACTATTTCGGCACTGGCGAGTGTCCGCCGGAGTGGGACGCTGATTACTGGTTCGATGGGACGAACTATCTTAGCGAACTGACGGAGAAAGAGATTAGCCTGTGGCGCAATGGCCTAAACAGCGTTGAGGATTTACAGGCGAACCATATCGACGAAACCTTCACCTGGGCGCACCGCATCAGCAATCGGGCGGTGGATTTTCTGCAACAGCCCGCGCGCACCGAGGAACCCTTCCTGATGGTGGTTTCGTATGATGAGCCGCATCACCCGTTCACCTGTCCGGTGGAGTATTTAGAGAAATACGCTGATTTTTACTACCAACTGGGCGAGAAAGCACAGGATGACCTGGCGAACAAACCAGAACATCACCGCTTATGGGCGCAGGCGATGCCATCGCCAGTCGGTGATGACGGGCTTTATCACCATCCGCTCTATTTTGCCTGTAATGACTTTGTTGATGACCAAATAGGACGGGTCATCAATGCCTTAACGCCAGAGCAACGTGAAAATACGTGGGTTATTTATACATCCGATCACGGCGAAATGATGGGCGCACATAAGCTGATCAGTAAAGGAGCGGCGATGTATGACGACATCACCCGTATTCCGCTGATCATCCGTTCGCCGCAAGGGGAGCGGCGACAGGTCAATACGCCAGTCAGTCATATCGATTTACTGCCGACAATGATGGCGCTGGCAGATATTGAAAAACCAGAGATTCTGCCGGGGGAAAATATCCTTGCCGTGAAAGAGCCACGCGGCGTGATGGTGGAATTTAACCGCTACGAGATTGAGCATGACAGCTTTGGCGGTTTTATTCCGGTGCGTTGCTGGGTGACGGATGACTTTAAACTGGTGCTCAACCTCTTCACCAGTGATGAACTTTACGATCGCCGTAATGATCCAAATGAAATGCATAACCTGATAGATGATATCCGTTTTGCCGACGTGCGCAGCAAAATGCATGACGCCTTATTGGATTACATGGATAAAATTCGCGATCCGTTCCGCAGTTACCAATGGAGCCTGCGTCCGTGGCGTAAAGATGCACAGCCGCGCTGGATGGGGGCATTTCGTCCACGCCCACAAGATGGTTATTCGCCAGTGGTACGCGACTATGACACCGGCCTGCCGACACAAGGGGTGAAGGTGGAAGAGAAAAAACAGAAGTTCTGACGATAATGCCCGCTGATGAACACCCGGCGGGCATTATTCAGGCTGCTTAAACCAGTGAACCGCCAGTCAGGAAGGAAAAGATAAGGAATATCAGCAAAATGCTGCACACGATGCCGATACCAAAAAGCAAGGTATGGAAAGCCAGCGTCCCGCCGCCAAAAACCAGCGCGCCGCGAATGCCCCAGCGATTTTCCTTACGCATACCGCCAATAAATGCGCAAAGTAGCGCAGCAATGGCCAGTGCGATACCGCTTTGATCGAGGATTTTATCGACATCCACGTCCTCTTTTCTCTCCACGGTGGTAATTTTTTCGCCTTTTATTCCGGCGAGAAGACCTCTTTTAATTTCAGCCGTTTTGTCCGCCACGATGCTTTCAAGCGTTGGCGGTGGTGCGGAAAAAGGGCCGAATGAAAAGTGGATAATCCCCATCATTAAAGCGATGGCACCGAATAGCATGCCCAATGAACTGATTTTATTTTGCGCTATGATACCCATCTGACCTCCTTGTAGCGGATGGCAAAAGCATATCAGGAAACGGGCGGACGAAATTCTTAAAAAAAACCGCTAAAGGTAGAGCGTTAGTGAAATTGCAAAGGAGCAACAATGAAAATTTCCCGCCTCGGAGAAGCGCCTGATTACCGCTTCTCGCTGGCTAATGAGCGTACTTTTCTGGCGTGGATCCGTACTGCACTAGGATTTCTGGCGGCGGGGGTTGGGCTTGATCAACTTGCGCCAGATTTCGCCACGCCCGTCATTCGCGAACTGCTGGCGTTGTTGTTGTGTCTGTTTTCCGGCGGGTTAGCGATGTATGGCTACTTGCGCTGGTTACGCAATGAAAAAGCGATGCGTCTGAAAGAGGACCTGCCCTACACCAACAGCTTATTAATCATCAGCTTAATATTGATGGTCGTAGCAGTGATCGTTATGGGACTGGTGTTGTATGCCGGATAGCCGCAAAGCCAGACGCATTGCCGACCCAGGGCTGCAGCCGGAGCGTACATCATTGGCGTGGTTTCGTACCATGCTGGGCTACGGCGCGTTGATGGCGTTGGCTATCAAACACAACTGGCACCAGGCGGGCATGTTATTCTGGATTTCGATTGGCATCCTCGCCATCGTGGCGCTGATCCTCTGGCACTACACCCGTAATCGCAATTTAATGGATGTCACGAATAGCGATTTTTCTCAATTTCACGTAGTCCGTGACAAATTTTTGATCTCCCTCGCGGTGTTATCTCTCGCAATACTGTTTGCTGTAACGCATATACATCAACTTATCGTATTTATTGAGAGAGTCGCATGACAGGAAGTCAGGTCATTGATGCTGAAGAGGACAGGCATAAACTGGTTGTAGAGTATAAGGATACTCTGCAACCTGCCGATTTTTATCACAATTTCAAACAGCGGGGCATCCGCTCCGTACAGCTTATTCCCCATCTTGAATTTGATGACCGGGGCGATATGACGGCCGCTTCGGTGACAGCAGAGCTGTGGGGGAAATTTTTAATTGCCCTGTTCGAGTGTTGGGTGCGGGCAGATATCAGTCGTATCTCGATTGAGCTTTTTGACTCCACCCTACAAAAATGGTGTGGCAGCGAAAAACCGCAATCGCGCCGTGACTGCAAGGCGTGCGACTGGCATCGGCTGTGTCCGCACGCTCGGGAGGAGACGCCAGACAACGTGCTTTGTGCGGGCTATCAGGCGTTTTATTCTTACTCCGCACCGCATATGCGGGTGATGCGTGATCTGATAAAGCAGCATCGTTCTCCCATGGAGCTGATGACGATGCTGCGGTGATGTGCGCTTAAACGGGCTGCCCCTGATGCGACATCCGCGTTGCCAGCGGTAGCCAGCACAGCACGATCAACAATCCCATTAAGGTCATCAACAACCCCAGGCTGCCCTGACCGGTTTGCGGCAACATCGCTGAGAGCGACGCCAGCACGCCGGAACCAATGTTTTGCAGACCGCCGACCAGCGCGCCAGCCGTGCCCGCCAGGAAGGGGAACGGCTCCATCGCGCCGCTGGTCGCCAGCGGAAACAGCATCCCGGCACCGAAAAAGAACAGCGCGGCGGGAACAAGCAGCGTCCAGACATTCATCACGCCAAACCAGTCGGGGATCCACATCAGCAAGCCAGCCAGCAGGCAGCAGATAACCGACTGCCACATCAACGTTGAGAAGCGTTTATTAGGACGCCCGGCAAACCATGCCCCAAAAAATGCCGCCGGAATCGGCAGAATAAACAAAATACTGACCGTCATACTGCTCAGCCCTAACACCGCGCCCATCAGCACGCCGGAGCAGGCTTCAAAGGCGGCAATCCCGGCCAGACCGCCAATCAGCATCAGCAAATAGCAGTTAAAACCGCCGTTACCGAAAAGCGCTTTATAACTGGTAAGCAGGCGCGTGCGCGGTGCATCGACCGGACGCGTTTCCGGCATCCAGCGGGCCATACTGAAGGTCACACCAGCACAAAGAACCAACAAAAAGAGATAACAGGCGCGCCAGTTCCACATCGTATCCAGCAGACCGCCGATTAGCGGTGCGAGCAACGGACTAACAAGAATCCCCATGTTTAACAGGCTGTTAGCATGGCGCAACTGTGTCCGTTCATATAAATCACGCGGCAAAGTACGCGCCATTACGCCGCCAACGCCGGTGCCCATCCCCTGCATCGCGCTGGCGGCAATTAACACCGTCAAACTGGAGGTCGTGACCGCGACCAGCGTTGCCAGCATAAAAATGGACATTCCGATGAGGATCACCGGTCGGCGGCCCACGCGGTCGGAAATCGGGCCATAAAACAGCTGTGAGACACCGTAAGTCAGCAGATAAGCGCCCATTACGCTCTGCACCGCCCCTTCACGGACGTTGAGATCGCGCGCCATATCGGCAATAGCTGGAATATAAATGGTTTGCGCCATCTGACCGACGGCCACGAGTAATACCAACATCAATAACAAATTGACGTTTCTTTGCCTTTTCATTATCACGGATGCTTTTATAAAAATAATTAGAATAAGTCACTACGCATTCCCATAAATGCGGGAGAGGAATCTATCACATTGATAAATGTTAGCCAGATATACGCCAGGAATGGGGAATTGTTTAGCGGCAGAATATGTAAACAAAAGCGGCAATAAATGTTGCCGGGAGGGATTACGTGCGAACTGTAACCCTCTCCCTGAAAGGGTGAGGGGCACAGGCAGCGCAGGTGCAAACATTCTGCTGGTAGAAGAAGCCCCCAACTCCAACCCGCACGCTAAATATAAAAGGGGAGCGGTTACCCGCTCCCCTTTGGTGCGACTTGAATCTGAATTACTTCAGGTATTTCAGAACAGCATCAAGCAGTTGCAGTGCTGCAACAATGAGTTTGAGGATAAGAATGGCGATATCCACCAGGCTCATACGCGTCTCCTGTGGTTCAGGAGCACTGCCAGCTGACGTACCTTTCCGCTGCCTGTTGCCAGCTGTTGTGCACGCGGTATCTCAAGGAGAAACGTTGTGCTTGTTGACATAACACAGTGTGCTCACGCGGGGTTAAGGCGCTGACGGCACCACCCGTTTCAGCCAGGACTTAGTGCGCCGGGTAACGATGCGGCCCCCGCATAACACATTGCGTACAGTGATATTATAGAAGTTTACTGTATAAATAAACAGTAATATTTGGACAAAACGCAAACTGTGATCGATACTCAACTATGCACTAAATACGTCAAAATTCGTGCCGAAATTGCGCGTTCTGCGCGGAACACGTATACTTTCAGTGTTGACATAATACAGTGTGCTTTGCGGTTACCAGCCGCAGGCGGCTGACGAAACCTCGCTCCGGCGGGGTTTTTTGTTACCTGCAATTCAGTGCAAAACGTGATCAACCCCTCAATTTTCCCTTGCTGAAAAATTTTCCATTGTCTCCCCTGTAAAGCTGTGCTTGTATAAATATTGTTAAACACAAAACCAACAAGGTCCCCAATGACTACTTCCATGTTCAACGCAAAACTACTACCAACTGCGCCATCCGCCGCAGTGGTCGTCGTGCGTGTGGTGGTGGTCGTCGGCAATGCGCCGTAGGGACTGGAACAACACACGATTCCAAAACCCCGCCGGCGCAAACCGGGCGGGGTTTTTCGTTTAAGCACCTCCCGGAAAGTCGGCCCAGAAGAAAAGGACTGGAGCATGGCAAGTTCGGGCACAACATCGACGCGTAAGCGCTTTACCGGCGCAGAATTTATCGTTCATTTCCTGGAACAGCAGGGCATTAAGATTGTGACGGGTATTCCGGGCGGTTCTATCCTGCCTGTTTACGATGCCTTAAGCCAAAGCACGCAAATCCGCCATATTCTGGCTCGCCATGAACAGGGCGCGGGGTTTATCGCTCAGGGAATGGCGCGCACCGACGGTAAACCGGCGGTCTGTATGGCCTGTAGCGGGCCGGGTGCGACTAACCTGGTGACCGCCATTGCCGATGCGCGGCTGGACTCCATCCCGCTGATTTGCATCACTGGTCAGGTTCCCGCCTCGATGATCGGCACCGACGCCTTCCAGGAAGTGGACACCTACGGCATCTCTATCCCCATCACCAAACACAACTATCTGGTCAGACATATCGAAGAACTCCCGCAGGTCATGAGCGATGCCTTCCGTATTGCGCAATCAGGCCGCCCTGGCCCGGTGTGGATAGACATTCCTAAGGATGTGCAAACGGCAGTTTTTGAGATTGAAGCACAGCCCGCGGTGGCAGAAAAAGCCGCCGCACCTGCCTTTAGCGAAGAAAGCATTCGTGACGCAGCTACAATGATTAACGCCGCCAAACGCCCGGTGCTTTATCTGGGCGGCGGTGTGATCAATGCGCCTGCGCGGGTGCGTGAACTGGCGGAGAAAGCGCAACTGCCAACTACCATGACCTTAATGGCGCTGGGTATGCTGCCAAAAGCGCATCCGCTGTCGCTGGGTATGCTGGGGATGCACGGCGTGCGCAGCACCAACTATATTTTGCAGGAGGCGGATTTGTTGATTGTGCTCGGTGCGCGTTTTGATGACCGGGCGATTGGCAAAACCGAGCAGTTCTGCCCGAATGCCAAAATTATTCATGTCGATATCGACCGCGCAGAGCTGGGTAAAATCAAGCAACCGCATGTGGCGATTCAGGCGGATGTTGATGACGTGCTGGCGCAGTTGATCCCGCTGGTGGAAGCGCAACCGCGTGCAGAGTGGCACCAGTTGGTGGCGGATTTGCAGCGCGAATTTCCGTGTCCAATCCCGAAAGCGTGCGATCCGTTAAGCCATTACGGCCTGATCAACGCCGTTGCCGCCTGTGTCGATGACAATGCAATTATCACCACCGACGTTGGTCAGCATCAGATGTGGACCGCGCAAGCCTATCCGCTCAATCGCCCACGCCAGTGGCTGACCTCTGGCGGGCTGGGCACGATGGGCTTTGGCCTGCCTGCGGCGATTGGCGCGGCGTTGGCGAACCCGGATCGCAAAGTGTTGTGTTTCTCCGGCGACGGCAGCCTGATGATGAATATTCAGGAGATGGCGACCGCCAGTGAAAACCAGCTGGATGTCAAAATCATTCTGATGAACAACGAAGCGCTGGGGCTGGTGCATCAGCAACAGAGTCTGTTCTACAAGCAGGGCGTTTTTGCCGCTACCTATCCGGGAAAAATCAACTTTATGCAGATTGCCGCCGGATTCGGTCTCGAAACCTGTGATTTGAATAACGAAGCCGATCCGCAGGCTGCATTGCAAGAAATCATCAATCGCCCTGGTCCGGCGCTGATCCATGTGCGTATTGATGCCGAAGAAAAAGTTTACCCGATGGTGCCGCCAGGTGCGGCGAATACTGAAATGGTGGGGGAATAAGCCATGCAAAACACAACTCATGACAACGTGATTCTGGAACTCACCGTTCGCAACCATCCGGGCGTAATGACCCACGTTTGTGGCCTTTTTGCCCGCCGAGCTTTTAACGTTGAAGGCATTCTCTGCCTGCCGATTCAGGACAGCGACAAAAGCCACATCTGGCTACTGGTCAATGACGACCAGCGTCTGGAGCAGATGATAAGCCAGATAGACAAGCTGGAAGATGTGGTGAAAGTGCAGCGTAATCAGTCCGATCCGACGATGTTTAACAAGATTGCGGTGTTTTTTCAGTAAGGAGCGACATTAAACCGTTCGGGGGGTACTGATGAGCGATTTTTGATAGATCCGTTCAGATATATAGGGTGAAATTGTGCCAGAGACCATCTCAGGCACAATTTATTAGCCCTGAACGTTAATTTAAGTCGCTGCACCGGTAATTTGGGGGTTAACAGTTAGGGCTAAAATTTCCAGCGATGGTGTTAAATTCTGATTGCTGTCTATACCAGTGGTCATGACCAGCATTCTATTAATTAATGGTTCATCGTGAGGTATATTATGGTAAGCCCTATAAACAGCGGAATAATGATGTCAAATCCCAGCCCTTCCACCTTTTTGGATAAAAATAGAGTTGTTGCTGCTGAGCTTAATATCACAAATAACGAGAAAAAATATTCACCTGGCAGTAATTTCGCAAAATGGATGTTGCAGGAAATAAAACGCTTAATAGCAAATATTATGTCCGGCTCTCGCAGTGTTAATACCGAAATCCTTAACTATTTTCACCCTATGCCAGGCACTGAAAATAATGGTAATCGTACCTGGATGGCGGCAACTGGAGAGAACGAATACACCGTAATTGAACAAACAGGTGGCAAATCCTTTAATGTTTTTCAGGTTGGTGCAGATAAAAATAACATAAAAGAAATATTGGGGAATACATCATATTCTGGAGTGGCTGTAGCGACTATTATCAAATCGCTGTCTGAAAAAACTGCTGCGTTAGAAACACATTCTGCTGACACGGTTTTGAGGAAAAAATTAGTTAATAGTATTGTTATGATGAATACGGATTGTAGTTACGAAATGCCTGCAGACATTGTGAGTAATACATATGATTTATTAAACCTGCGAATTCAAAAAGATGAGGGGCATTTACCTGTTCAGGAAAAAATTGATATTACTGAGGATTATTTACACTCTATGACTATGGATGCTCATAGATGTATAAAAGAACAAACTAAACCAAGTGGTGCTGCAAAAATAACTTGCTGTGGCGTTGAGTTAAGTAAAGATATTCTTAAAATATTTGCAGAGAAAATTGAAACAATTGAAAAAGATCCAAATTATAGTCAAAAGACACCTGAACAATTGGTTGCACAGGTTTGCTTTAAAGATGATGATTGTGCTCGGGTAAGAGAATTATTAAAACAATCAAACGGTAATATTACGGATGATAAGATTGATGAAATAATCGCTTGCTTAGCCAGCCGTCAGGGGATTACATGTTTTTATTATTCTTCCGCACAAGGCTATCAGAGTCGCTTACAACACACATCTCAAGATGTTCGCGAGTTACTCTCAAAGAGTTTGGATGGTGCCACTTCATCAACATTGCATTTAAAAAAATCAGGAAATGCTTTTTTTGGGTCTGGAAAGTATCTTAATGAAATGGATTTTACTATGAATGGGTTTAGTCAGAAGATATATTTGATGGCGGTTAATAAAAATGAAAATGAAGTTAATCTTCAGTGTGTTCGTTATTTTACTACCGGTAGGATCGACGAACAAAACTCCAAAATCGATAAAGTCGATTTTACATTTTTCGGGGTAATGACTCCAACTTATTGATAGTGTTTTATGTTCAGATAATGCCCGATGACTTTGTCATGCAGCTCCACCG